>RFIV01000105.1 GCA_003695085.1 Gammaproteobacteria bacterium | reverse complement strand
CCATCGTGGAGCCTAAACTGCGCGTACCGAATAGAACCAAGAAGGCCGCGTCCTTCTGCACACACTGAGGGCGGATATTGATTATGCGACGCATGAGGCGCATACCACCTACGGTGTCATTGGCGTCAAGGTATGGATTTTCAAGGGCGAGGTTCTGGGCGGCATCGAGCAGGTGCGTGCTGAAAAGAGTGCTGCGTCCAAGAAGAAAGGTTCTAAAGGCAGTCGATAAGGGGCACTATCATGTTGCAACCTAAGCGTACAAAATTCAGGAAACTGCAGAAAGGGCGTAACACCGGCCTGGCGTTCCGTGGGAACAAGGTCAGCTTCGGTGAGTACGGCCTGAAGGCTACAGGGCGTGGCCGCATCACTGCGCGCCAGATCGAGGCTGCCCGTCGTGCGATGAACCGTCGTATCAAGCGGGGTGGCAAGATCTGGATTCGCGTGTTCCCGGACAAGCCGATTACCAAGAAGCCGCTGGAAGTGCGGATGGGTAAGGGTAAGGGTTCTGTCGAGTACTGGGTGGCAGAAATCCAGCCGGGCAAGATGCTCTATGAAATGGAAGGGGTGGCAGAAGACGTGGCGCGCGAAGCTTTCCAGCTCGCCGCAGCCAAACTGCCGGTTCCGACAACTTTCGTTAAGCGGACGGTGATGTAATGAAAGCTGCAGAGTTGAGAAACAAGAGCGTAGAAGAGCTTAAGAAGGAGCTGCTTGAGCTGCTCAAGCAGCAGTTCAATCTGCGTATGCGCAAGGCCACGGGTCAGCTGAACCAGACACACCTGATGAAGCAGGTGCGTCGTGACATTGCGCGGGTTAAAACAGTTCTGACTGAGAAGGCGGGTGACTGAACATGGCAGAAACAGAAAAGAAAGTGCGCACACTGACCGGCAAGGTCGTGAGCGACAAGATGGACAAGTCCATCGTTGTCATGGTAGAGCGCAAGGTCAAGCACCCGATTTATGGCAAATATGTAAAGCGTTCCACCAAGCTGAAGGCGCATGACGAGCAGAATGCCTGCCGTATCGGAGATACAGTGGTAATCGCCGAAACGCGTCCTATTTCCAAGCAGAAGGCGTGGAAGCTGGTCGATATCGTTGAGCGCGCAGTTAAGGTATAATCGCGCGTTCTGTTTTAGCTAGCAGGTGGAGAAAGCCCAATGATTCAAGCACAAACCATGTTGGATGTGGCTGATAACAGCGGGGCTCGCCGTGTCATGTGTATCAAGGTACTGGGTGGGTCACACCGCCGGTACGCAAATATTGGTGACGTGATCAAGGTGACCGTTAAAGAAGCCATTCCTCGCGGCAAGGTGAAAAAAGGTCAGGTGATGAACGCCGTGGTCGTTCGTACACGCAAGGGTGTACGTCGTCCTGACGGTTCGCTGATCAAGTTTGATGGCAATGCGGCGGTGCTGCTGAACAACCAGGAGCAACCGATTGGTACCCGTATTTTTGGGCCTGTAACCCGCGAACTGCGTGGCGAAAAGTTCATGAAGATCATTTCGCTGGCACCGGAAGTTCTGTAGGAGATCACAGGTCATGAAAAAAATTCGCAAGAATGACGAAGTCATTGTTATTGCCGGCAAGGACAAGGGTAAGCGGGGCAAGGTCGTAAAGGTGCGTGAAGACGGTCGTCTGGTCGTTTCCGGCATCAATATGGTCAAGCGCCATACCAAGCCCAACCCCCTGACCGGTGCGCCCGGCGGCATCGTTGAAAAGGAAGCGCCCATCCAGGCGTCCAATGTGGCGATTTTCAATCCCAAGACCAACAAGGCGGATCGCGTTGGCTTCCGCATTCTGGAAGACGGGAAGAAAATCCGAATTTTCAAATCGACCCAAGAAGCGGTCGATCAATAAGATCCGGGTGGTAAGACAATGGCCAGATATAAAGAGTTTTATCGCAACGAGGTCGTGCCTGCGCTCATCAAGGAGATGGGTTACAAGAACGTGATGCAGGTACCTCGTATTACCAAAATCACCCTGAACATGGGCGTAGGCGAAGCCCTGGGCGACAAGAAGCAGATCGAGTCCGCCGTGGCAGATCTTGAAAAGATCGCCGGACAGAAAGCGCTGGTCACCAAGGCGCGCAAGTCCGTTGCCGGCTTCAAGATTCGTCAGGGCTTCCCCATCGGTTGCAAGGTCACGCTCCGTGGTGATCGCATGTGGGAATTCCTGGAGCGCCTGGTGGATGTTGCCATCCCGCGTGTGCGCGACTTCCGGGGCCTGAACCCCAAGTCATTCGACGGGCGCGGCAACTATTCCATGGGTGTGCGTGAGCAGATCATCTTCCCGGAGATCGATTATGACAAGATCGATCGAGTGCGTGGGATGGATATCACCATCACTACCACGGCCGAGACCGATGAAGAAGGTCGCGCGCTGCTGCGGGCTTTCAACTTCCCGTTCCGTAAGTAAGGAGGCATCATGGCCAAGGTATCCATGATCAATCGCGAGCTCAAGCGCGAAAAAACCGTCGCCAAGTATGCCGCCAAGCGGGCGGAACTCAAGGCGATCATCAAGAACCCGAACACCAGCGATGAAGAGCGTTGGGAAGCTCAGCAAAAACTGCAGAAACTGCCGCGCAACGCCAGCCCGGCACGTCTGCAGCGCCGCTGTCAGCTGACCGGCCGTCCGCACGCGGTGCTTCGCAAGTTCAAGCTGTCACGCATCAAGTTGCGTGAGGCTGCCATGAAGGGTGACGTTCCGGGTCTGAAGAAGGCCAGCTGGTAAGTCATCCGTTGGTAAGCAGGGCCAGGTGCCCTGCTGCACAACTAAAACGCAGGAGTAAGATTTAAATGAGCATGCAAGACACTCTTGCGGATATGTTCACACGTATTCGCAATGCCCAGATGGCGGAAAAGGAAACGGTCACCATGCCGTCTTCTAAGCTGAAGGTCGCCATCGCCAGCCTTCTCAAGGAAGAAGGCTATATTAACGGGTTCGAAGTCGCCGAAGGGACCAAGCCTGAGCTGACCATTACCCTGAAATACTTCCAGGGCAAGCCGGTTATTGAAGAGATCAAGCGCTTCAGTCGTCCGGGGCTGCGTCAGTATCGTGGCGTCGAGGAGCTGCCGAAAGTCAACGGTGGCCTGGGGATTGCCATTGTATCCACATCCAAGGGCCTGATGACTGACAAGGCCGCACGTCAGGCGGGTGTGGGTGGCGAAGTAATCTGCACCGTATTCTAGGAGGTAGGCAATGTCTCGAGTAGCGAAGAACCCAGTAGCGTTGCCCGCCGGAGTGACTGTAAAGCTGGAAGGCGGCGTCATCGAAGTGAAGGGCGCAAAGGGCACCCTGAGCATGTCTATCCACAGCGATGTGGAAGTCAGCCAGGAAGAGAACACTCTGACTTTCAAGGCGCGCAACGGTGGCAAGCAGGCCAACGCCATGGCCGGTACCACGCGTGCATTGGTAAACAACATGGTAACCGGCGTCAGCCAGGGCTTCGAGCGCAAGCTGCAGCTCGTCGGCGTAGGTTATCGTGCTCAGGCCAAGGGGCGTGTACTGAACCTGTCTCTCGGTTTCTCCCATCCGGTCGACTTCAACCTGCCTGAAGGTGTGGATGCTGAAACACCCAGTCAGACTGAAATCGTCCTGAAAGGTATCGACAAGCAGCGCGTCGGCCAGGTGGCTGCGGATATCCGCGCCATTCGTCCGCCCGAGCCTTACAAGGGCAAGGGTGTGCGTTACGCTGACGAAATTGTTCGAATCAAAGAAGCTAAGAAGAAGTAAGGCACGGCCATGAACGAGAAAAAAATCGCCAGAATTCGTCGAGCTAAGCGGACTCGCTACAAAATCCGCGAACTGGGTGTCGAGCGGCTGTGCGTCAACCGTACTCCCCGGCATATTTATGCACAGATCACCACTGCAGATGGCAGCAAGGTGCTGGCGGCCGCTTCAACGGTCGACAAGGCACTGCGCGACGGTCAGACCGGCAACATCGAAGCCGCCAAGAAGGTGGGCGCGATGATCGCAGAAAAGGCCAAGGCTGCGGGGATTACAAAGGTGGCATTTGACCGTTCCGGTTTCCGGTATCACGGTCGCATCAAGGCACTTGCCGATGCCGCGCGTGAAAACGGTCTGGAATTCTAAGGGGTAGGTCATGTCCACAGTTGAGCAAAAAGGCACCGAGCTTCAGGAGAAGCTGGTACAGGTGAACCGTGTGGCCAAGGTGGTCAAGGGCGGTCGTATTTTCTCCTTCACCGCGCTGACGGTGGTGGGTGACGGCAATGGTCGCGTAGGTTTTGGTCGTGGCAAGGCGCGTGAAGTGCCGGCGGCGATCGCCAAGGCGATGGATGCGGCCAAGAAGAACATGGTCAATGTACGTCTGAACGGGACGACCCTTCAGTATCCGGTCAAGGCTGCGCATGGCGCCTCCAAGGTTTACATGCAGCCCGCGTCCGAAGGTACCGGAATCATTGCCGGTGGTGCAATGCGTGCTGTTCTGGAAGTTGCTGGTATTCAGAACGTGCTCGCCAAGTGCTACGGTTCCACCAACCCCGTCAATGTCGTGCGGGCAACGATCAAGGGGCTTTCGCAAATGCAGGCACCTGAAGAGATCGCGGCCAAGCGTGGCAAGAGCGTACAGGATATTCTGGAGTAAGCCATGGTAGCCAAAACCATTCGAGTCACTCTGATCAAGAGCCCGATCTCCGAGAAGCCCAAGGCGCGTCTCTGCGTCAAGGGTCTGGGCTTGCGTAAAATCGGTCATACCGTCGAGGTGGAAGATACGCCTTCCGTGCGCGGCATGATTAACAAAGTCAGCTACATGGTTAAAGTAGAAGGAGAGTAACATGCGTCTGAATACTCTCAAGCCGGCAGAAGGAGCCAAGCGTGCGGCCAAGCGTGTCGGTCGTGGTATTGGTTCCGGCCTGGGCAAGACGGGTGGCCGTGGTCACAAGGGTATGAAGTCCCGCTCTGGTGGCGGTGTAGCACCAGGTTTCGAAGGCGGTCAGCAGCCTCTGCAGCGGCGTCTGCCGAAGTTCGGCTTTACCAGCCGCAAGGGGCAGTACGTCGATGAAATCCGTCTGTTCGAGCTGAACAAGGTGGAAGAGGACGTGATCGACCTGGGTGCACTCAAACGTGCAGGCTTGGTCAATGTTGCAACGCGGGAAGCCCGTGTTATCCTGTCCGGCGAAATTAACCGGGCAGTCACCGTGAAGGGTCTGGGCGTCACCAAGGGTGCGCGTGCGGCCATCGAAGCGGCTGGCGGAAAAGTAGAGGACTAAATGGCTAGTACATCACTTCCAGCAGGAGCCGGGAAGGGCCTGGGCGAGCTCAAAGCTCGCCTTTGGTTCGTACTGATCGGTTTGCTTGTATATCGTATCGGTGCACATATCCCTGTCCCGGGGATTAATCCGGAGCGCTTGGCGCAGCTGTTTGAACAAAACCAGGGAACGATACTGGGACTGTTCAACATGTTTTCCGGCGGTTCATTGCAACGTATGAGTATCTTCGCTCTGGGGATCATGCCCTATATCTCGGCGTCGATTATCATGCAGCTCCTGACGGCGGTGAGTCCTCAGCTTGAACAGCTGAAAAAGGAAGGCGAGGCAGGTCGACGAAAGATTACGCAGTATACCCGCTACGGGACTGTGCTTCTGGCGACTGTTCAGGCGTTTGGTATGTCTGTCGGCCTCGCCAATCAGGGCGTGACCTTCGGGACGTCCTTCAGTTTCTATTTCGTTGCGGTCGTAACCTTTGTGGCCGGAGCGGTATTCCTCATGTGGTTGGGTGAGCAGATCACCGAGCGGGGCGTGGGGAATGGTATTTCTCTTTTGATATTTGCCGGTATTGTCGCGGGGTTGCCCAGTGCTCTGGGGCAGACATTCGAAAAGGCACGGCTGGAAGGTAACTATCTTTCAATCATCTTTATTGCCTTGTTTGCCGTTGCAATTGTAGCGTTCGTGGTGTTCATGGAGCGGGGATTGCGGAAGGTGCCGGTCAATTATGCGCGTCGGCAGCAAGGCCGTCGTGTCTTTGCACAGCAAAGCTCACACCTGCCTCTGAAGGTGAACATGGCGGGTGTAATTCCGCCCATTTTTGCCTCAAGTATTCTTCTGTTCCCGGCATCACTGGGTCAGTGGTTCGGCCAGGGTGAAGGGATGGATTGGCTGCAGGACATTTCTCAGATGCTGGCGCCCAGTCAGCCGCTGTACATTATTCTGTTCGCGGTAGCCGTCATGTTCTTCTGCTTCTTCTATACGGCGTTGATGTACAATCCCAAGGAAGTGGCGGACAACCTCAAGAAGTCGGGCGCCTTTGTCCCGGGTATCCGTCCAGGCGAGCACACGGCCAACTATATCGATGGCGTGTTGACGCGGCTCACGGTGTTCGGCGCCATCTACATTACCGCGGTTTCGTTGCTGCCACAGTTTCTCGTGGTGGCGTGGGATGTGCCTTTCTACTTCGGCGGCACGTCACTGCTGATCGTTGTAGTGGTGGTCATGGATTTCATGGCGCAGGTGCAATCTCACCTGATGTCCCACCAGTACGAGTCTTTGATGAAGAAAGCCAACCTGAAAGGGTATGGCCGGTAATTTACACACGACACGTTGGAGTGAATCATGAAAGTCAGAGCTTCTGTGAAGAAAATCTGCCGTAACTGCAAGATTATCAAGCGTAACGGACAGGTACGCGTGATCTGCAGCTCGGAGCCTCGTCACAAGCAGCGCCAGGGCTGATGCGGGGTTGATTCTTGGGTGATTAGGCGCTATCATGCTGCGCCTTTTCTTTTTTAATCGTTGCGAAAGCACACATTTAGCGGAGTAAGTTGGATGGCTCGTATAGCGGGTGTCAATATTCCCGATAACAAGCACGCCGTCATCTCCCTGACCTATATCTATGGGATCGGGCGGACAACGGCACGCAAATTGTGCGAAGCGACGGGAGTGAAGCCGGACGCGAAAATCAGCACGCTGAGCGAAGAACAACTGGACGCACTGCGTACAGAAATCAGCAAGCTGACGGTCGAAGGCGATCTGCGTCGTGAAGTACAAATGAACATCAAGCGGCTCAAGGATCTGGGTTGTTTCCGTGGTCTGCGTCATCGCCACGGGCTGCCGGTTCGCGGTCAGCGCACGAAAACCAACGCGCGCACCCGCAAAGGTCCTCGTAAGCCCATTCGCAAGTAACAGGATTCAAACATGGCTAAACCAGGTACACGTACCCGTAAAAAGGTGAAAAAGACAGTTGTTGACGGTGTGGCGCATATTCACGCTTCCTTCAACAACACGATCGTGACCATCACGGATCGTCAGGGCAATGCGCTGTCTTGGGCCACTGCAGGTGGTTCAGGTTTCCGCGGTTCCCGCAAGAGCACACCTTTTGCTGCGCAGGTAGCAGCTGAAAGAGCCGGTAATGCGGCTGCTGAATACGGCCTGAAGAACCTCGAAGTTCTTGTAAAGGGACCTGGACCCGGACGCGAAAGTGCTGTCCGTGCGTTACATGCCTGTGGGTACAAGATCACCAACATCACTGATGTGACCCCGATCCCCCACAACGGATGTCGTCCACCCAAGAAGCGTCGTGTGTAAGCAGAGGAGACAGTAATGGCTCGTTATATTGGACCAAAGTGCAAGCTGTCTCGTCGTGAGGGGACAGACTTGTTCCTCAAGAGCGGTGCTCGCGCTCTTGAAAGCAAGTGTAAAATCGAAACAGCTCCGGGTCAGCATGGTGCCCGTCGCGGTCGACTCTCGGATTATGGCCTGCAGCTGCGGGAAAAGCAGAAAGTTCGTCGTATTTACGGGGTGCTGGAAAAGCAGTTCCGTAACTATTATTCAGAAGCGGCCCGCCGTCGCGGTGCGACCGGTGAAAACCTGCTGCAACTGCTGGAGTGTCGTCTGGACAACGTGGTTTACCGGATGGGGTTCGGCGCTACACGTGCCGAAGCGCGTCAGTTGGTGTCCCACAAGGCGATCGAGGTCAATGGTCGTCAGGTCAACATTCCGTCCTACCAGGTTCAGCCCGGTGATGTGATCAGTGTGCGCGAAAAATCTCGCAATCAGCTGCGTATCAAGAATGCGCTGGAACTGGCTGCCAACCGCGCGCCGGTAGAGTGGGTTGAGGTGGATGCGGCCAAAATGACCGGTACGTTCAAGGCTGTACCTGAGCGTTCTGAGTTGTCTGCAGACATCAACGAAAACCTCATTGTCGAGCTTTACTCCAAGTAAAGCGAGTCAGTAACCCAGTTAACAGGGGCGACTATGCAGCGGTCAGTCAACGAATTTTTAACACCTCGCAATATCGAGGTTCAGGAAATCAGTGCAACGCACGCAAAGGTCACGCTGGAACCGCTCGAGCGCGGTTTTGGCCATACACTTGGCAGTGCGCTGCGCCGTATTTTGCTGTCCTCCATGCCGGGTGCAGCCGTCACGGAAGTCGAGATTGATGGCGTGCTGCACGAGTACAGTGCGATCGAAGGTGTACGTGAAGACGTCATCGAGATCCTGCTGAATCTCAAGCAGCTGGCCGTTCGGCTGAACAACCGGGAAGAGGCCACGCTCTCATTGAGCAAAAGCGGCCCGGGTGCCGTGACTGCAGCGGATATTCAGCTGGATCATGATGTGGAAATCGTCAATCCGGATCTGGTTATCTGCAACCTCAATGCTTCGGCAAAAATTGACATGAAGCTGCGTGTTGCAGTGGGTCGCGGATATGAGCCGGCTGATCAGCGCCGGTCCGATGAGGACGAAACACGTGCTATTGGCCGTCTGCAGCTGGACGCGTCCTACAGCCCGGTGAGCCGAGTGGCCTACAACGTGGAGCGTGCGCGTGTCGAGCAGCGTACCGATCTGGACAAGCTCGTGATCGACCTGGAAACCAACGGGACAATTGACCCGGAAGAGGCGATCCGTCGGGCTGCAACGATTCTCCAGCAGCAGCTGGCGGTGTTCGTTGATTTCGAGCAGCAGCTTGAGCCCCAGAAGGATGAAGAGGAAGAGGAAATCGATCCGATTCTGTTGCGTCCGGTGGATGATCTGGAGCTGACCGTGCGTTCTGCGAACTGCCTGAAGGCGGAGAACATTTATTATATCGGTGACCTGATTCAGCGTACCGAGGTTGAGCTTCTCAAGACGCCAAACCTTGGCAAGAAATCGCTCACTGAAATCAAGGATGTTCTCGCGCAGCGTGGTCTTTCCCTGGGGATGAGGTTGGAGAATTGGCCGCCGGCCAGTCTGAAAGGTGATGATCGGGTACTGGGCAAGTAACCGATAAAAAGTAAGGGTTAAGAAAATGCGTCATCGTAAAAGTGGTCGTAAATTTAACCGGACCAGTGCCCATCGCAAGGCAATGTTCCGGAACATGGCGGCGTCTCTGGTCGAGCACGAACTGATCAAGACTACGCTGCCCAAAGCCAAGGAGCTGCGTCGTGTTGCCGAGCCGCTGATCACGCTGGCCAAGACCGACAGTGTTGCTAACCGTCGGCTGGCGTTCGCGCGGCTGCGTGACAAGGATGCGGTCAAGAAGCTCTTTGACGAACTTGGTCCGCGTTACAAGGAGCGTCCGGGCGGCTACCTGCGCATTCTGAAGTGTGGCTTCCGTGCAGGGGACAATGCGCCCATGGCTTACGTCGAGCTGGTGGACCGTCCGGTTCAGGCCGAGGAAGTCGAGGAAGCAGGCGAATAAAATCGCTTTCGGAAAGCACAAAAAAACCCGGGCTTGTCCCGGGTTTTTTTTGTGCTTGTGTCTTCCGTGTGAGGCCCGGCCTGAGGATCACGCACGTACTCGAAAGGGGGTGGAGTCAACGCGCGCGACCTGAAGCTTACATCAATTTCCGGGCGTGACGTAGCGAGCAAGAAAGCGACCGGTATGGGAGGCGGGGGCTTTCGCAATCGCTTCGGGGGTTCCTTCTGCTATGACCTGCCCACCGCCGCTACCGCCTTCCGGACCCAGGTCTATGATCCAGTCGGCTGTCTTGATCACATCCAGGTTGTGCTCAATGACGACAACGGTATTGCCGTGGTCACGCAGACGGAACAGTACTTTCAGAAGCTGATCGATATCCTGAAAGTGGAGTCCGGTAGTCGGCTCATCAAGGATATAGAGCGTTTTCCCTGTGTCGCGTTTGGACAGTTCTCTGGAGAGCTTGACGCGCTGCGCCTCGCCCCCAGACAGGGTGACCGCACTTTGGCCGAGCTTGATATACGCTAGCCCGACATCGATCAAGGTTTGCAACTTCCGGGCAATAGCGGGTATGGCATCAAAGAATTCCCGGGCGTCTTCGACCGTCATTTCCAGTACTTCGTGAATGTTCTTGCCCTTGTACAGTATCTCGAGTGTCTCTCTGTTGTACCGCTTGCCCTTGCAAACATCGCACGGTACATACATGTCGGGCAGAAAGTGCATTTCAACCTTGATGACGCCATCACCCTGGCAGGCTTCGCAGCGCCCTCCGCGAACGTTGAAGCTGAAGCGACCCGGTTTGTAGCCCCGGCTTCGGGCCTCCTGCGTTGCTGCAAAAAGCTCGCGTATCGGCGTAAAAATGCCGGTATAGGTTGCGGGATTCGATCGCGGTGTGCGCCCGATGGGGGACTGGTCGATGTCGATCACCTTGTCCAGTTCTTCAAGACCGGTAATGGCTTGGTATCGTGCCGGCGTAAGTGTGGTGGCGTTATTGAGCATCCGAGCCGCGACAGGATACAGGGTCTGGTTGATCAGGGTGGACTTGCCCGAGCCGGATACACCGGTGATACAGGTGAACAGGCCCAGGGGCAGGCGGAGCGTGACATTCTTGAGGTTGTTGCCATTGCACCCTTCCAGCGTGAGCCAGCGGTCACCGATCGGTGTGCGCTGAGCCGGCACGGCGATGGATCTTCGTCCACTGAGATACTGGCCGGTGAGGCTGTCCGGATGCGCGGCGACGTCCTGAGGAGTGCCTTGCGCGACAACCTTGCCCCCATGTACACCAGCTCCGGGACCAATATCGACCACGTGGTCGGCGGTGCGGATAGCATCCTCATCATGTTCGACCACGATCACGGTATTGCCAAGATCGCGCAGGTGAGTGAGCGTGGCAAGCAGACGGTCGTTGTCGCGCTGATGCAAGCCAATGGATGGCTCGTCCAGTACGTACATGACCCCGACAAGGCCTGCGCCAATCTGGCTGGCCAGCCGAATGCGCTGGGCTTCACCGCCGGAAAGGGTTTCGGCGCTGCGATCCAGCGTCAGGTAGTCGAGGCCGACATTGACCAGAAATTCCAGTCTCAGGCGAATTTCCCGAAGGATTTTCTCTGCAATTTCACCGCGCTTGCCTTCGAATTGAAGGGCATTGAAAAAGGCCAGGGCCTCTCCGATAGCCAGCTGAGACAGCGCGGGCAGGGTACGCTCCTTGACGAAGACATGACGCGAGGATTTGCGCAGTCGCGTTCCGTGGCACTCGGGGCATGCGCGTGTGGTCATGAGCTTGGCCAGCTCGTCGCGCACACTCTGGGATTCGGTTTCCTTGTAGCGCCTTTCGATGTTGGGTATGACGCCTTCAAATGGGTGCGCGCGTTGCACCTTGTCGCCCCGGGCATTGACGTACGTAAATGCAACAGCTTCGTCGCCGGTGCCATACAGTACACGATTGCGGAAGCTTTCCGGCAGTGACTGGAAGGGCTGGCTGATATCCACGCCATCATGTTCAGCCAGGCTGGTGAGCATCTGGTAGTAGAAGACCGCGCGCCGATCCCAGCCCCGGATGGCGCCTTCAGCCAAAGACAGTTCCGGGCGCTCGACCACGCGCTCGGGATCAAAGTATTGCTTGACGCCCAGGCCATCACAGGCCGGACATGCACCTGCCGGATTGTTGAAGGAAAAGGCTCTGGGTTCCAGTTCGGTGATGGCGTAACCGCATTCGGGGCAGGCAAAACGTGCCGAGAAAAGCAGTTCCTTGTCAGGCGTGTCCATGCTGGCCACGATCGCCAATCCGTCTGCCAGTTCGGTCGCTGTTTCAAGTGATTCTGCCAGGCGTGTTTCCAGGCCTTCCCGAATCTTGATCCGGTCCACGACCACTTCAATGGTGTGCTTGCGCTGCTTGTCCAGCTCGGGCGTGTCGTCCAGTTCTACCACGATTCCATCGATGCGGGCGCGGATAAAACCTTCACTGCGAAGCTTGGCGAGCACATGCTGATGCTCGCCCTTGCGTGCGCGTACGACGGGCGCAAGGATCATCCACTTGCTGCCCTCGGGAAGTGTCATGACCTGGTCCACCATCTGGCTGATGGTCTGGGCCTCCAGGGTGTGCTGGTGGTCCGGGCAGCGAGGTTCGCCCACGCGCGCAAAGAGCAGGCGCAGATAGTCATATATTTCGGTGATGGTGCCTACCGTCGAGCGCGGGTTGTGCGAGGTGGATTTCTGCTCGATGGAGATAGCCGGGGACAGGCCTTCGATATGATCCACGTCCGGCTTTTCCATCAGCGAGAGAAACTGGCGCGCGTAGGTGGACAGGGATTCCACGTAACGGCGCTGCCCTTCGGCATAGAGCGTGTCAAAGGCCAGCGAAGACTTGCCCGAACCGGAGAGCCCGGTGATGACGATGAGCTGATCCCGGGGCAGGTCGAGGTCGATGTTTTTCAGGTTGTGGGTGCGGGCGCCGCGTACGCGAATGGTATCCATGTATCGCTCCGGTACTGACAGGAACCGCCTAGTATACACTGTATGCCTGACCAGTCCCATTCGCTGGGCGGGGAAATCTCAAAAACGGGGGCGGTGGCTTTGACCGGCGGCGCTTTCTGTTAGAATGGGCGCCTAGCTTTTTGGAGGAGCAGAGTGCATGAACCCGAGTGAACGTCGTGCCGTGGTCGTCATTGCGGGCCTGTATGCCATGCGCATGATCGGCCTGTTCATGGTGTTACCGGTTTTCATGGTGCTGGGTCAGTCCCTTGAAGGGGCTACACCGGCCCTGCTGGGGATGGCTATCGGGGCCTATGGTCTGACGCAGGCAGTGTTGCAGATTCCGTTTGGTGTAATGTCGGATCGCCTGGGCCGAAAACCGGTGATTGTGGCTGGTTTGCTGCTCTTCGCGGCGGGCAGTCTGTTGGCGGCCGTTTCCGACTCGGTCTGGGGGGTGATCGCCGGGCGCTTCCTGCAGGGGGCGGGGGCGATTGCCAGTGCCTTGATGGCTCTGCTTGCGGATGTGACGCGTGAGGAACAGCGCACCCGGGGCATGGCCATCGTCGGTATGACCATTGGCCTGTCCTTCATCGTGGCACTGTTGATCGGACCTGTAGTGGCGGAATGGGTGGGGCTGTCCGGCTTGTTCGGGCTGACTGCGGTGATGGCCTTGGGAGGGTTGGTCTTGCTGGCCGTCATTCCGACGCCGAGACGCCAGACGCTCAACCGGGACACGTCAGTGGATACGGCGCGTTTTGCGGATGTATTGCGTCATTCGGATTTGCTGCGCCTGAATTGGGGGATCTTTTCCCTGCACCTGATTCTGACGTCGCTTTTTGTCGTGCTGCCCAAATTGCTGGTGGAGGTACATGGCATCGAGGTCGCCCATCATGGTTGGTTGTACAT
>RFIV01000104.1 GCA_003695085.1 Gammaproteobacteria bacterium | reverse complement strand
GGTCCCGGCTGCCCCCCACACTCTCTGAATGATGGCAGCCACTTCCTCTGCCGGTGTCTCGCCCACGACCACGGGAACCACTGAAAAGTCAGTCAGCACCCGCTGCAAGAAAGGCAGCTGGACTTCCAGACAATGCTCGAACCGATGCGGCAGATCATGAGCCATCACGGCAGGACTGGTCCCCAGGAGGCGCTGGCACGCGGTCTGATCCACCGGGACCACGCCCAATGGTGTGCGAAACACGGAAGCTTTCGGGACTGCCATGCCCTGCAACGGCACTCTGTGGCTGGGGCCAAGCAGCACCACGCGGCGAATGCGCTCGGCCCAGGGCAAGATAGCGTGATAGGCTTCGGCTGCGATGGGGCCGGAATACCGCAGCCCGGCATGCGGCACGATCAGTGCCCCGGGGCAGACTGGCACCTCTGAAGAAGCCGAGGCCAGCATGTGATCCACGCTGTGCATCAGCCTCTCGGGCTGATCGTCATAGAACACCCCCGCGACGGCGGGTTCACGAACAGATACCTGCATCCTCGGGCCCTCCAATGCCTTCTCAAGACATCGTGAGGGTCCCGAACAGAAATTTCAAGCTACTTGAACGCCCAACGCAGAAAGGCTTTCTTTTCGGCGGCTGAGGCCTGACCCCAAACCACCTTGAGCGCATCAATCCTGGACATGCCTGGCGCGAGCCCACTGCCATCATTATTCCCGACGGCGGATTCATGGGGCTGCCCCGGCTCACATTCGCCCGCCAGCAATGGGCTGTCTCCGGCCTTGACGCGGCCGGCTGCGATCGCTTCGGCACGTGCCTGGTAGCGCGAGCCGTCCCAGGGCTCTACAGCAAAACGCCCCCCCTGACTGCCCACCACTTCCGCTGAAAACGCGGCCGCCAGGGCCCGTGCACTGTTGGGCGTCTCGGGACGTTCGAAGACAATCTCGTAGGTCTCACCTGGCTGCACGTCAATGACCGCGACCTGATCCGGCGATTCGATCACAACCGATTTGCTTTCCTCATCGGATGCACTCGTGTTGGCATAAAGCCCTGCATACCGGAACACCACCACGCGCTTGCCAGGCAACAACTGGTAGCGCAGTGTCAGGGCATCCAGCAGATATTCACGCTGCTCGACACCGTCAATGGACACAACCTTTATATCCGGCGGTGCAATCAGCACACCGGTTTCCGCTGCGCTGCGATCCGGCCCCTCCCAGGTCTTGATGGACCCCGGAGCTGTACAGCCCGTCACGACCAGCAAGGCGGTGATCAGGCTCCAGCGGGTCAGGATCTTCAACACGCTCATCTGCGATTCCTCTCACTTAATGGAAGACAAGGCATTGTCCACGGCCTGCCATGCACTTTCAAGCCTTGCCCGGGGACCTCACCAAATTGTAAAAAACTGTTGAATATTTGCCCGATTTATGACAGCTTGAATACATTCGACGGGGGAAACGTCTGATGCAAACATCCTACACGAACCGGGAAGGGGAAGACGGCCCGGTGCCCTTTCGCAGTGACCGTTTTTTTTGCGTCGCGGGCAAATGGCATTTTACCACTCGGGAAGGTGTGGAAATTGGCCCTTTTTCCTCGCGCGAACGTGCAGAAGACGGCTTGCGCGCGTACATCCGGATTGCCCGCAAGCTGGCAACCATGAACGCCTGAGCCTCAGGGCAACCACCACACGAACCAGAGCGAGACGGCCAGCGCCATGAGGCCCGCTGCCACGTCGTCCAGCATGATGCCCCAGCCACCGCCCAGATTCCGGTCGAGCCAACTCACGGGCCACGGTTTGCGAATATCAAAGTAGCGAAACAGCACGAACGCAAACAGCCATTCCAGTCCGCCAAATGCCGGCAGAATCAAGCAGGCAATCCATTGCCCGACCCACTCATCCCAGACAATGGCACCGTGGTCATGCACCCCCCAGCAGCGGGACGTATGCGCACAAATCCAGACGCCCGCGAGTAACGACACAAAAATCACGCCCAACTGAACCGGCAAGGCGCGCTCATCCAGCACAAGCACCCATACGAGCAGGCCCGCAGCCGAACCCGCTGTACCGGGTGCCTTGGGTACCAGCCCTGAAAACAGGCCAGTACCCAGCCATTGCACAGGATCACGCAAGACCTCCCGCCAATCCGGTCGCATCGTTTCAGCCAAAATGTTCAAACCCCTTTATGTCCATGGACGCAAGATCAAAGCCTGTGACATGCAATCCCTGCCCCGCCACAATGTCGCCTATCCAGGTGACCGGCACATCGAGTTCACAGGCCAGCGCTTCAATATCCGCCATCTGCGCCGGCGGACACGTAAAACACAGCTCGTAGTCGTCTCCACCGGTAAGCGCCCATTCCAGCGCCTGGGAGGCGGGCAGGTTGTCCTGCATTGGAATCTTCGAGCCATCCAGGGTCGCACCCACCCGTGAGGCTGCGAGAATGTGCCCCAGATCCGCAAGCAAACCATCCGAGATATCCAGCATCGCCGAAACCCGGCCCGCAAGCCTTCGAGCAAACTCAAGCCGGAACGGGGGCTGCCAGTAGCGCCGATTGAAAGGATGCTCACGGCTGCGGGAAAGGTCCGGGCGCACCAGTGCTGCGCGTGCACCGCCCAGGGCACCGGTCACGCCAATCCTGTGACCCGGCCGCGCGCCATCCCGCGAAACCGGCTTCTCACAGCGCCCCATCACGGTCAGCGTAATGCTCACGCTGCCCCGTGTGGTGTCCCCCCCGACGAGCCGAAGCCCTGCACGCTCCAGTGCGGGTCGCAACCCGCCGGCAAAGCGCTCGGCCCACCCCTGTTCAAAAGCCTCCGGAGTCAGTGACAATGCCAGCGTGGCCGCCAGCGGCTCCGCAGCCATGGCCGCCAGATCACTGGTACAGACACGCACGGCACGCTCCGCGATCCATTCGGCGGGTGCCTCAGGGGGGAAGTGAACACCTGCCACCAGCGTATCGGTGGAAACGGCCAGTGGGCCGGCCTCCAGCACGGCGCAATCATCCCCCACAGAACGCAGAACGCCGGGTGCAGCCCCGGCGTGAAAGCTGAAACAGCGGCGAATCAGGTCAAACTCGCCCATGTTTCCTCATTTGCGCGGTGTGCGCCGGGCGTCCACTTCGGCCTTGCGCAGCGTGCCCGACAGGCGATCCAGCACCCGGTTGACGAACTTGTGACCGTCCGTACCGCCAAAGGCCTTGGCCAGTTCAACGGCTTCATTGATCACCACCCGATAGGGTATATCCAGACGGTGCTTCAGCTCCCAGGCCCCCATGCGACAAATAGCGTACTCAATGGGGTCCAGCTCCTTCAGCGGCCGATCCACGCAGGGCTCCAGCAAGGCGTCCAGCGGCTGAACATCATCCGCCACACCCCGAAACAGCTCGCTGAAGTACACCTGATCAAAACGATCCAGCTCATCATTTGACAGGAACTGGGCTTCGATCTCATAGGGTGCCGTATGCGCCATATGCCATTGATACAAGGCCTGCAGGCCATAGCGACGCGCGCGGCGACGCAGTTCAACCGGCGAAGCCTTGCGCGCCGGCTTGTCAGACTGCCCGGTGCTCAACTCACACCCCCGCAGACTTGATCAGGCTGACCATTTCATAGGCGGACATGGCTGCCTCTGCACCCTTGTTACCGGCCTTGGTACCGGCACGCTCAATCGCCTGCTCGATGGTATCGACCGTCAGTACGCCAAATGAAACAGGGACCCCTGTAGACAGGGCCACCTGCCCCAGCCCCTTGGCGCACTCGCCCGCCACGTATTCGAAGTGGGGGGTGCCGCCCCGGATGACCGCCCCCAGGGCAATCACCGCGTCAAACTGACCACTTTCCGCCAAGCGCTTGACCAGCACCGGGATTTCAAAGGCACCCGGCACCTTGTACAGCTTGATCTGATTGTCCGCGACACCGTGGCGACGCAGCGCATCAATGGCTCCTTCCTGCAGGCTGCCCACGACAAACTCATTGAAGCGCCCCACTACCAGCGCGTAGCGCCCCTGTGCGCCACCTTGGAAGTCGCCTTCAAAAATTTCAATGCTCATGCATCACTCTCCAATCTCATCTGTTTTCTGGCCCGGCTGCGGACAGCAGTAGGGCAGGTAATCCACGATTTCCAGGTCAAAGCCCGAAATGGCGCTGAATTTCATCGGTGAGCCCATGACCACCATCTTGCCCACTCCCAGCTCGCGCAGAATCTGGGAGCCGGTTCCAACCGTCACATAAGCACCGGAAGCGCCCCCCCCTACCTGGGGCTTGCGACTCTTGTTGAAATGGCGATCCAGCTGGTCATCCAGGTCGGTGACCCCGCGTTCTGCATCCAGCAGCACGACGACGCCCTTGCCTTCCTCTGCAATCCGCGCCATGGCCCTCTGAACAGGCCAGCCTCCGGAGTCCGGCTTGCAGGCTCCAAACAGGTCCCGCAATACATCCGTAAAGTGCACGCGCACGAGCGTCGGGCTGTCGGGTGTAATCTCACCCATGTGTGCAGCCAGATGCAGCCCCCCATGCACGGTATCCCTGAAGCGCGTCAGAGTGAAGGTGCCATGCTCGGTTATCAGTGTTTCTTCGTTCTGCTTTTCAACCGTGCGCTCATTCAGAGTACGGTAATGAATCAGATCTGCAATGGTACCGATTTTCAGACCATGCTCTTGAGCGAACTTTTCCAGATCCGGCCGCCGCGCCATCGTACCGTCATCATTCATGATCTCGACAATGACTGCAGCCGGCTCCAGACCGGCCAAGCGAGTCAGATCACAACCGGCTTCGGTATGACCGGCACGGCTGAGCACCCCACCCGGTTGCGCCATGAGCGGAAAGATGTGTCCGGGCATGACAATATCACTGGGTTGGGCGTTGCGCCCGGCAGCAACCTGGACCGTACGTGCCCGGTCCGCCGCTGAAATGCCTGTGGTCACACCTTCGGCCGCTTCAATGGAGACCGTGAAATTCGTCTGGTGGGCAGCGCCGTTTTGACTGACCATGGGTGGAAGGCCCAGTCGTTCACAGCGCTCCCGTGTCAGCGTCAGACAGATCAGGCCTCGCGCATGGCGGGCCATGAAGTTGATGTCTTCCGGGCGGACCAGCTCGGCCGCCATGACCAGATCTCCCTCATTCTCACGGTCTTCATCATCCATGAGAATGACCATCTTGCCCTGACGAATATCTTCGATCAGCTCTTCTATGGTATTCAGCGCCATGCTTGCCTCGCTCATGATGGACGGCGACCGAAACCGGCCGCCATCAGCGCATCCAGTGTCAGGTCACCCTGCTCCGGAGTTTCCGGCTCCGACGGGCGACCAAATTGCATCAAGTGTTTCAGATATCGCGCCACGATGTCCACCTCGATATGCAGCCTGTCTCCGGTTCGCAGGCTGTCCAGCGTGGTCCGCTCTGCCGTGTGTGGCACGATATTGAGACCGAACTGTCCACTCTCGAAGTGGTTGATGGTAAGGCTCACGCCATCAATGCAGACAGATCCCCGGGGTGCCAGATAGGCGTGCAGGGTCTCTGGCGCTTCAATGGTCAGTCGCAGAGAGCGCGAATCACGTGCCCGTCCGACCACCTGGCCGACGCCGTCCACATGCCCCGTCACCAAGTGCCCCCCCAGCCGGGTGGACAGCGTGAGCGCCTTTTCCAGGTTGACGGTCTGCCCGCTCTTCCACTGATCCACCAGCGTATGTGCGCGCGTTTCGTTGGAGACGTCCGCCTCAAAGCCATCTGACCGCAAGGCGGTGGCGGTCAGACAAATGCCATTGACGGCAATGGAATCTCCCAGGGCCACATCCTCCATGAACCCCGTGGGCGTGCGCACGGACACGATGCAGTCGCCCGCACGAGGCGTAACGCGCGCCAATATGCCGGTACACTCGATCAGCCCTGTGAACATGAAAGCCTCTCCAGAATAAAACGCCAGTCCTGACCGATGGCACGCGAGTCGGCGATCCGCCACCGGGGTGCACGGGCAAGCTGATCCAGCCCTTCCAGCCGGGCGCCCGGTCGCGCATCGTGACCCAGCAAGACCGGCGCCTGATACCACCAGAGCTCATCCACGAGGCCCTCGCTGACAAACGCTCCGGCCAGTGTGGCCCCGGCTTCCACCAGGGCCTCGTTGATTTCCGCCTTACCCAGTGCCTCAAGCAGCGCGTTCAGATCCAGATACCCGAATCGCGTTTCGGGTAGCGTCAGCACACGGGTACCCGGGCGGGCATTCAGGCGTGCCATTGTATCCGGTCGCGCCGACATTGCGGTATGCGTAGTGGCCACCCAGACCGGGCCGTCCGCAGCCAACAGAGCACAGGCTTCGGGCAATCGCAGGCGGCTGTCCAGCACCACACGCAATGGCTGCTCTGCCCGGGATCGGACAAGTTCGGGGTCTCTCACGGTCAACTGGCAATCGTCGGCCAAAACCGTTTCAATCCCCGTGATGACAGCCGAGGATTGCGCACGGAGTCGCTGCACGTCGGCCCGGGCTGCCGGCCCGGTTATCCACTTCGACTCACCAGATGCCATGGCCGTGCGACCATCCAGGCTCGCTGCGACCTTGACACGCACCAAGGGCCGCCCGGTTTCCATGCGCTTGATAAAGCCGGAATTCAGCGCCCGCGCATCAGCTTCCAGTACCCCCGCGCAAGTTTCTATCCCGGCAGCCGAGAGGCGCTCAAGTCCGCGCCCGGCCACCAGCGGGTTGGGGTCCTTCATGGCCGCTACGACACGTGCCACACCCGCCTCGATCAAGGCATCCGCGCAAGGGGGCGTGCGTCCGTGGTGGCTGCAGGGCTCCAGCGTCACGTAGGCCGTGGCGCCACGCGCCCGATCGCCTGCTGCCCGCAGGGCGACGACTTCTGCATGGGGGCCGCCCGCCCGGAGGTGCGCCCCTTCACCCACGACCTGTCCCTCTCGCACCAGCACACAGCCCACCCGTGGATTCGGGTGAGTGGAATATCGTCCCTGCTCGGCCAGATGCAACGCCCGGCTCATCCAGCGGGCGTCCTGTTGGGGGTCACTCATCGCGGGGTTCGGTCTGTCCGGCGGACAGCCGGTCAATTTCCTGCCGGAATTCCTCGAGATCCTGGAAACTGCGGTACACGGAGGCGAAACGCACGTAGGCGACCTGATCCAGCTCGCGCAATTCCTCCATGACCTCCTCCCCGATCTGTCGGGATGAAACTTCACGCTCACCGGTTGCACGCAAGCGGTACTTGACACGGTCCACCGCCGCTTCCACGGCTTCGGTGCTCACGGGACGCTTCTCCAGCGCCTTCATGAAGCCTGCGCGCAGCTTCTCCTCATCGAAGGGCACGCGTGTGCCGTCCTGCTTGATGACACGCGGCATGACCAGCTCGGCCGCCTCATAGGTCGTAAAGCGCTCGGCACAGGTCGTGCACTCACGGCGGCGCCGCACCTGATTCCCGCCCGCAACCAGGCGGGAATCGATCACCTTGGTGTCACCGGCACCGCAGAACGGACAATGCATGGATCACCTTAGTCCTGATAGACCGGGAAGCGCTTGCACAGCGCCAGCACCTGCTCGCGCACGCGCGTGATGGTGTCCTCGTTGCTGATGTCATCCAGCACGTCGCAGATCCAGCCGGTCAGCTCACGGGCTTCGGCTTCGCCCATGCCACGGCGGGTAATCGCCGGTGTGCCGATTCGCAGACCGCTGGTCACGAACGGAGAACGCGGATCATTGGGCACCGCATTCTTGTTGACCGTGATATTGGCCCGGCCCAGTGCCGCATCCGCATCCTTGCCGGTGATATCGCGCTTGATCAGGTCCACCAGGAACAGGTGATCATCGGTTCCACCGGAGACAATGTCATAGCCACGTGACTGGAACACCTCCACCATGGCCCGGGCATTGGCCACAACCTGCTTCTGGTAGGCCTTGAACTCCTCGCTCATGGCTTCCTTGAAACACACGGCCTTGGCTGCAATCACGTGCATCAGCGGGCCGCCCTGGCTCTCCGGGAACACGGCAAAGTTGAGCTTCTTCTCCAGCTCTTCGTTGGCCCTGGCCAGAATCAGGCCGCCACGCGGACCACCCAGCGTCTTGTGTGTCGTGGTGGTGGTGACGTCAGCAATCTTCACCGGGCTGGGGTAGACACCTGCTGCCACAAGACCCGCGATGTGTGCCATATCTACCATCAGATACGCGCCCACTTCATCCGCGATCTCACGGAAACGCTGCCAGTCCACGATGCGGGAGTACGCCGAGAAGCCCGCCACAATCATGCGCGGCTTGTGCTCGCGTGCCAGACGCGCCACTTCGTCATAATCAATTTCACCGGTTTCGGGATTCAGCCCGTATTGAACAGACTGATAAATCCGGCCGGAAAAGCTCACTGGCGCACCATGCGTCAGGTGCCCCCCGTGGGCCAGACTCATGCCCAGCACCACATCGCCCGGCTTGCACAACGCCATGTACACCGCCGCATTGGCCTGGGAACCGGAGTGCGGCTGGACGTTCGCGTAATCCGCGCCAAACAAGGCCTTGGCACGATCGATGGCCAGCTGCTCCACCTGATCGACGTATTCGCACCCGCCATAATAGCGCTTGCCCGGATAGCCCTCGGCATACTTGTTGGTCAGTACGGAACCCTGCGCTTCCATCACACGCGGGCTGGTGTAGTTTTCGGAGGCAATCAGCTCGATATGTTCTTCCTGGCGCTTGCGCTCGCCTTCCATTGCCTGCCACAGATCCGGATCAAAGGATGCAATTGTCATGTCTTTGCTAAACATCGGTCGCCTCTGTCAATGCGTGAGTGGTTCCGACTGGGGTATCCCGGCGGTGAGGAGGGCACATTTTACTGAAATCCGAGCAATTCCGCACCCGTCTTTTCTGCGTCCGTATGTCTCCCGGTTGCCCGCGACGGACCTTTGGGCTACTTTAACCGCCAATGCGTCTCTGCTGAATTTTCCCGAGGAATCCCTACATGGCCCAGTATGTGTTTACCATGAACCGGGTGGGCAAGGTTGTCCCCCCCAAACGCGAAATTCTCAAGGACATCTCCCTGTCCTTCTTCCCCGGTGCCAAGATCGGTGTGCTGGGACTGAACGGTGCCGGCAAGTCCACCTTGCTGCGCATCATGGCGGGCGTTGATACCGAGATCAATGGTGAAGCCCGCCCGCAGCCGGGCATCAAGATCGGCTACCTGCCCCAGGAGCCTCAGCTCGACGAAGACAAGACCGTGCGCGAGAACGTGGAGTCGGCCCTGTCGGACGTGCAGGATGCGCTGAAGCGTCTGGATGAGGTGTATGCCGCCTATGCCGACCCCGATGCCGACTTTGACAAGCTGGCCGCCGAACAGGCCCGGCTGGAGGCCATTGTCCAGGCCGCGGACGGTCACAACCTGGAACGCACGCTGGAGGTTGCGGCCGATGCCCTGCGTCTGCCGCCCTGGGACGCGCAGGTGAAAGTACTGTCCGGGGGCGAAAAGCGTCGCGTGGCCTTGTGCAAGCTGCTGCTGTCCAAGCCCGACATGCTTCTGCTGGACGAACCCACCAACCATCTGGACGCCGAAAGTGTGCACTGGCTGGAGCGTTTCCTGAAGGACTACGAGGGAACCGTGGTCGCCATTACCCACGACCGCTACTTCCTGGATAACGTGGCAGGCTGGATTCTCGAGCTGGACCGTGGTCACGGCATCCCGTTCGAGGGCAACTATACCCAGTGGCTGGAAGCCAAGGAAAAACGCCTCGAACAGGAAGCACGTCAGGAAGCTGCGCGGCAGAAGACCATCAAGGCCGAGCTGGAGTGGGTCCGCAGCAACCCCAAGGGCCGCCATGCCAAGAGCAAGGCACGCCTGCAACGCTTTGACGAACTCAACTCCAAAGACTTCCAGCAGCGCAATGAAACCAACGAGATCTATATTCCGCCCGGCCCGCGTCTGGGGGATCTGGTCGTTGAGGCCAATGGGTTGTCCAAGCGCTTTGGCGACAAGGTTCTGTTTG
>RFIV01000103.1 GCA_003695085.1 Gammaproteobacteria bacterium | reverse complement strand
TTGGGGCGCTGACACTGGGGCTGGTGGCTGTTGTGCTTGTACTTTCCAGAGGCCAGTTTGAGCGCCTGACGCTGAGTCCGGAGCCGGCACTGCTCTGGGTGCTGGCGGGCGCTTTCTGTTTCGCGCTGTTTTCTGTCTTGTCCAAGCAGGTGCACTACGAGCCCGTGCTGCTCAACATGCTGTTTTTTGCGGTGGCGTTGCTGGCGTCTGCCGGAGCGATGCTTGGCTTCTCGTCGTTCAGGGTGCCAGAGGGGGATGCCTGGTGGAGTGTGCTGGCCAATGGTGTGCTGGTGAACGGGATATCCTACCTGTTCTGGCTCAATGCGCTGCGGTTGAGGCCAGCCAGTGAGCTGGCCGTGCTGGTGTTTCTGACGCCCGTGCTGTCAACGGTTTACCTCTACCTGCTCTATCGTGATGAATTCCTGCCGGTATACTGGGTCGCCATCGGCTGCATTGTCGTGGCCGGCATGATGACGGTGCATTCGCACGCATCTGTACGGACCTGAGCGGTTTAACCCTGTCTTAACGCCGGGCTGCATAGGCTGTTCCCAACATTGTTTGGGAGACCGCTTATGCGCTCACGATCCGGAATCTTTCACACACTGGTGGCCGGGGTGTCGGCTTGGGTGCTGGCGTCCTGCTCTGCGGTTCAGGTCTCGCAGTACAGTGAGCAGGCCCGCGCATCAAATGTCGTGCCTGAAAGCTGGGAATATCCTTCTGAAACAGGAACGTCGGTTACGGCACTAACGGAGCTTGTCAGTTCTGATGAGCTGAGTGCGTTGGTACAGCAGGCACTGGAAGCCAATCCCGGTCTTCAGCAAGCACTTGTCACACTCAAGATTGCTCAGCTGGAGCGTGTCCAGGCACGGGCCAATCTTCTGCCCTCGGCCACCGCAAGCCTGGACGCCGGGCGCTCCGACGGCAGTGATGCAAGTTTTAGCCCTTCGCTATCCGTAAGCTGGGAGGTGGACCTCTGGAATCGCCTTGACGACAAGCTGAATGCGGCGGATCTGGATATCCAGAGCGCCAGGTACACGTTCCAGGCCGCACGTGACAGTCTGGCGGCTTCGGTGCTCAGGCAGGGGCTGCTCCTCATCTACCAACAACAGCTCAGTGATCTGGAGGCCTCACGGCTCTCGTTGCTGGAAACACAATCAGCGTTAACCGAGCAGCGTTATCGTAGCGGGCTGGTTGAGGTGGAGGCGCTTCATTCGGCGCGGCAGCAGGCAGCGAGTTCCCGGGCAACCCTTGCGGCTTATCAACAAGCTGTTCAGGAAGCGCGTCAGGATCTGGCAGGGTTGATCGGGCAGCCCGTCGATGCGCTGAATTGGACAGTGCCCGGTGCCTTGCCAGACGTGGTCATGCCTCTGGCAACGCTGCCGGATCAGGACCTGCACCGGCGCCCGGATCTGCAGGCCGCCTACCTGGACATCCTGAGTCAGGAATCCTCCGCGACAGCAGCATACAAGGCGCTGTTGCCCAGCCTGTCACTCTCCGCCGCGCTGAGTGACAGCAGTACATCACTCACACAGTCCCTGTTCCGGGACCCGGTCTGGAGCCTGCTCGGGAGCCTCTCTGCCCCCCTGTTCAACGGCGGCACACTGCGCGCCCAAGCAGAAATTGAGGAACTCAGTGCGGCCAAGGCCTATTGGGCATACCAGCAGACTCTCCTCAATGCAACGACTGAGGTGGAGAACGGCTTGAGCCGCGAAACCAGTTACGCCGCGCAGGAACAGGCAACAGTCGCGGCGCTGTCCGCATCGGAAGCGACGGTAACATCCTATGAGACACGCTTTCGTCAGGGACTGGTCAGCCGGCTGGAGTGGATAGAGCAAGCACTGAATGTCTGGTCGCTGAAGGCGCAGCTTGCGGAAATTCGATACAACCGCTTGAGCAATCGGGTGGATTTGGGTTTGGCATTGGGTTTGGGAGCAGATAAATGAAAAGCAGGTGGATAACCGCCGGCGTTACGGCATTGGCGGCACTGAGTATTGTGGGAGCCTTGTTGTATAACCAGGCGTCCGTTCAGGCGGCGCAGGCACAATTGGCGTCCCGACCGGCCGGGGGACAAGCTGAAACCGTGTCGCGGGTTGAGGTGATCACCCCCGCTCCAGGCCAGTATCAGGCGCGGGTCACGGGCTATGGTGAAGGGAAGCCTCACCATGCACTGACGCTTTCAGCACGTGTCAGTGGGTTCGTGGCATCAATCCGTGAGACGTTTGAGTCGGGGATGCGGGTGAGTCGCGGGGCGGAACTTGCGCGTCTGGAGTCCGTGGACTATCGCCAGGCACTGGCCACTGCACAGTCGGAGTTGGCAGCGGCTCGGGTGACCCTGCTGGAGGCACAACGGGAAGCCGAGCGAGCCAGGGACGAATGGCAAGGCGCTGATCTGGGTGATACGCCGGATTCGCCTCTGGTGCTGAAAACGCCCCAGCTTGACGCTGCAAAGGCGGCCGTCACGGCGGCCGAACAGTCGGTCGCGCAGGCGAAGAAGAATCTGGATCAGACCCGGATTGCAGCGCCCTTTGATGCACTGATAGTCAGCCGGGAGATCCAGCCAGGCAGCTATCTGCAGGCCGGTACTGCGGTGGCTACGCTGTACAGCACCGATCGTATTGAAATTGCCGTGCCGCTTTCCGCACGGCAATGGGAACAGCTGCCGGATGTGACCACCCTGGTATCGGGCGATTGGCCGGTCACTCTGATCCACAGTGAAACCGGTCAGCAATGGCAGGGATATGTGCTGCGTGTGCAGCAGCATGTAGAGCGTGCCGGCCGTCAGCGGTCTCTGGTGGTGGCTGTGGATCACCCCTTGGATCAGGAGGCGCCGCTCTATCCGGGAACCTTTGTCAAGGTGGCCATCCCCGGTCGGATGCTCGCGAATGTCTGGAAGCTGCCCGCGTCGGCAATTTCCGTTTCTGGGCATGTCTGGGGTGTCACGGCGGCCGGGACCTTGGTCAGTCACGATGCCGAGGTTGTCTTTGAGGAGGGGGATTGGGTGTATGTCCGACCAGTTGAAGGGTGGCAAGATGTCCAGATAGTGCGTCGGCCGCTGAGCAGTTATCTGCCCGGCATGAAGGTCCGCCCGGTTGAAGGAGGTCAGTCATGAAACATGATCGGGGCGGTTTCATCGGCGCCATCATTGCCTGGTTCGTTCAGAACCCGGTGGCTGCCAATCTGCTGATGCTCAGTGGCATCATGCTGGGGGTGCTTGCTCTTTCTGACCTACGCAAGGAGGCGTTTCCCAGCCTGGAACCGGATGTGGTGACCGTGACCGTCAGCTATGACAGTGGTGATCCGGTACTCGCTGAAGAAGGCGTCGCCATCAAGGTGGAAGAGGCGCTGGAAGGTTTGCCCGGCATCAAGCGGGTGACGTCCGTATCCACTGCCAGCGGTAGCAATATCACCATTGAAAAGCAGACAGATTACAGTCTGGACAAGCTGCTGACAGACATCAAGAACGAAGTGGATGCCATCAGCAACTTCCCGGCGGATGCCGACAACCCGGTCATTGAAAAGGAGCGCAGGCGGGACAACGCGATCCGGATTCAGTTATACGGTGACGCGGATCGCAAAACCCTTCAGCAACTTGCTGAGCAGCTCAAGGATGATCTGCTGGGCCAGTCAGCCATTGCGGACGTTTCGCTGTCCGGAAAGGCGGATCCGATGGTGGCCATTGAAGTGGACGAAGCGAAGTTGCAGGCTTTGGGCCTGACGTTCAGTGACGTGGCCGCCGCGGTCAATGCCGAGTCGGACACGCCCAACAGCACCAGCCTGCGCAATCCGGAAAAGGTCGTCCGGCTGAAGGTTGCCAGGCAGGCCTATACGGTTGAGGACTTTCGTCGCATCCCGCTGCTCACCACCGAAGACGGTGCCGTCATCCGCCTGGGAGATGTGGCGGATGTTCAGGATACCTTCGAGGACGATACCTTTGTCCTCTCGCGGTATAACGGCCAGAACGGAATTCTCGTGCAGGTTTCCATGGATGAAACCGGGGATATCATGGAGATTGTGGATCAGGCCAAACACGTGGTGGATACATGGACGCAGTCCGGGCGTCTGCCACAGGGCGTGCATCTGGCGACCTGGCTCGATCAGAGCAGCATCATCAAGAGTCGTCTTGAACTGCTGATCCGTAACGCCCTGTCTGGCATAGCCCTGGTGTTCATCATACTGGCCCTGTTCCTGAACCTGCGAGTGGCCTTCTGGGTTGCGGCGGGGCTGCCGTTTGTGTTCTTTGGCACACTGTACTTCATGACCGATACCTGGGCAGCCCTCACCATCAATCAGCTCACCACCTTTGGTTTCATCATGGCGCTGGGGATTGTGGTGGACGATGCCATCGTTATCGGAGAGAGCGTCTACGCAACGCGGGCAAGGGAAGGTGAAACGCTTGCGAGTACGTTGCGGGGCACACTTCGGGTCGCCATTCCAACGATTTTCGGTGTGCTCACCACTATTGTCGCCTTCATGTCTTTGTCCAACGTCACGGGGCATCTGGGGAAGGTCTTTGCACAATTCGGCTCAATCGTGATGATCTGCCTGTTGCTCTCACTGGTGGAGTCGATGCTGATCCTGCCCGCACACCTCGCTCACTTACCTACAGGAAAGAGCCGCAAACAGGGGCTGATGGCCCTCTGGGGGCATGTTCAGCATGGTGCGGAAGCCGGGCTGGCATGGTTCGGAGAGCGGATCTATCGCCCGGTGATCGCCCGAATCCTGCAGTTTCGTTATGCCGTGGTCCTGGTGTTTGTGGCCTTCATGCTGTTGGTGCTCGGGTTACCCATGAGTGGCGCGGTCCGGGTGGGCTTCTTCCCGAACATTGCAGGGGATACCATCCGTGCGCAGATTGACATGCAGAGTGATGCCAGCTTTGGTCTGACGCGGGATGCCTTGCTGTCATTGGAGACGCTGGCGCGCCAGGCAGATGAAACCCTGGTACAGGCCAACGGGGGCAGCGGGACCGGCATCAAGGGATTGCAGGTGAGTGCAAGTGCGGATGACTCCGGAGATGTGATTGTCGAGTTGACGTCCGATGCACCCTATGGCAGCCGGGAGTTTGCCCGTGAGTGGCGGCGCTACGCCAACGGGTTGGAAGGTGTGCGCAAGCTCAGTGTGGATGCCCAGCGGCAGATGCTCGATAACTTCAAGGTTGAGTTGCGTGCAGCGGACGATACGACCGTGACGGAAGCCGGCAAGGCGTTTCGTGAGGCGCTGTCCGGAGTGCCCGGTGTGTTGAGTATCGAGGACAACATGGACCCGGGCGATATCGTGATGCGCTTTGAACTGACGGAGCAGGGGCGCGCGCTGGGCCTGACCACTGAAATGCTGTCCTCTCAGGTGCTGTCGGCCTATGGTGGCGCAACGGTTCAGCGTTTCCAGCGTGACAATGATGAGGTGAAAGTCAGGCTGCGTTACCCGTCCGAGGTGCGGCAGACACCGGCAGACGTCTTGACCAACCCTGTGAGGCTCTCCGATGGAACGGTTGTGCCCCTCAGCGTGGTTGCCAATGTCCGCTTTGACAACCAGACAGATGAGGTCACGCGCATTGATGGCCAGCGAGCGGTCTATGTCAGCGCCGTGCTCGACAAGGATACCCTGGCGCCCAATGAACTGGTGGCCTCACTGCGAGCAACTTTGGTGCCAGAGCTCGAAAAACAGTTCCCGAACCTCAGCATTCATTTTGCCGGCGAAGCTGAAGCTCAGGAGGAAACGACCGCCTCCATGATAACCCTGTTCACGCTGGCGATGCTGGGTATTTACGTGTTGTTGGCCATCCCGCTCAAATCCTATGTGCAGCCACTGTTGATCATGACGGCCATTCCCTTTGGCGTGGTCGGTGCCATACTGGGGCATTGGTGGAATGACCTGACCATCAGCCTGCTTTCCATGAACGGTATTCTGGCATTGAGTGGTGTGGTGGTGAATGACAGTCTGCTGCTGGTGAGCCGTTTCAATGAATTGCGTGATGACCTGAGTCTGTCGGTGCGTGAAGCCATTGAGGAAGCCTGTGCGGGGCGACTGCGTGCGGTGCTGCTGACGTCAATCACTACCTATGCCGGCCTGGTGCCCCTGTTGAGCGAAACGTCGGTACAGGCCCAGTTTCTGATTCCGGCAGCGGCCTCACTGGGATACGGTATCCTGTTTGCTACCCTGATCACGCTCATTCTGCTGCCGGCACTGCTGGGGATACGCGAGGATGCTCAGCGTTGGCTGGCGTGGCTGAAAGGAAAACTGCAGAATACCCTGACGGATGGACGCGAGGAGGCGTACTGAACATGATCCGGGTACTGCTGGTTGAGGATGATCGGGATCTGGCCGCAGGCGTGCTGGATTACCTCGAGCTGGAGAACATGGTGACTGATCATGCGGCCAATGGCATCGCAGGGCTCAACCTGATCCGGAGCCAGCGGTACGACGTGATTGTCCTTGACCTGAATCTCCCGAAGCTGGACGGTCTGAAGGTCTGCGAGCACGCGCGTGGCGAGGGCCATGACACCCCGATCCTGATGCTGACCGCACGGGACACGCTCGAGGACAAGGTGGTGGGATTTGCCCAAGGGGCCGACGACTATCTGGTCAAACCCTTTGCCATCGAAGAACTGGTCATGCGTATCCGGGCGTTGGCCAATCGTCGCAGCGGACAGGTGACCCGGCGGGCTGTGGGTGACCTGGAACTGGATATCCGCAACCGGGAAGTCACTCGATTGGGGCAGGCGGTGCGTGTGTCACCCACCACCTTCAGGCTGTTTGAGCGGTTGTCCCGGGCTTGCCCGGAAGCCGTTTCCAGAGAAGATCTGATGTTTGCCATCTGGGGCGAGGATCAGCCGGACAGCAACAGTCTCAAGGTCCACGTGCACCACCTGCGGCGGCAACTTGCGGAGGCAGGAAGCTCAGTGAAAGTCGAAACGGTAACCGGCCTGGGCTTTCGTCTCAACCCTGATGGGGAGGCCGAATGAAGCTCAGGCCCAGTCTCTACCTC
>RFIV01000102.1 GCA_003695085.1 Gammaproteobacteria bacterium | reverse complement strand
GCCGGCACCCTTCAACATCAGTCGCCAGCTCGGCGAACTTCAGCAACTGCGCAAACGCGCAGATCAGTTCCGCAACTCGCTGAAAACGGTGCTCACGGAACAGACCCTGGTGGTGAAGCGCTTCTTCAACACCCTGGTGGCGGAGGCCCGCCGGCTGTACAAGCAGATTCGCCGGGAAACCCAGCGCTGGCCGCAGGAAGCCCTGCTGCCCATCATGCAGCACACACTGGAACAGAAACAGATGCTCGAGCTGCAGATTCGTCGCCTGAAAGAGCTGGCCAGCACAGCCAAGGACACCCGCTCGCAGATGAAGCGGATTCAGATGATGGTGACGGACATTCGCACGCAGATCGACGAAGCCGACGCCATTTCACGCAAGCTGCGCCGTCCGCCGCCCCAGGCCGCCGGCCAGAAGGTCGTCAACTTGCCCGGTGCCCGTCCGGCCTGAGCGCTGAACCGACTGCACAGGTCACAACCGGCCTCCGGGCCGGTTGCATCCCCCCCCATCCGCTTATAGACTTCGCCTTTGCGCTGCCGCGCGCTGCGGCATCTGAAAGGAGGATCGCCCCGACATGCACGCCGAAGAGGGTTCTGTAGGCATTGTGGTACCCCGCAAGGCCACCTTTGACACCCCGTTGACGCTGGAATGTGGCAAGACGCTGCCCGGCTTCGAGCTCATGTACGAGACCTATGGCGAACTCAATGCCGATGCCTCAAATGCCGTGCTCATCTGCCATGCCCTGAGCGGCAACCATCACGCCGCGGGCAAACACCATCCGGATGACAAGAAGCCCGGCTGGTGGGACAGCTGTATCGGTCCCGGCAAGCCCATCGACACGCGCACATTCTACGTGGTGTGCCTCAACAACATCGGCGGCTGCGCGGGCAGCACCGGCCCGAATACGATCAATCCCGCCACCGGAGAGCCATGGGGCCCCGATTTCCCGGTCATCACGGTCAAGGACTGGGTCAAGAGCCAGGCCATGCTGGCCGACCGGCTCGGGATCAAAACCTGGGCCGCCATCGTGGGTGGCAGCCTGGGCGGCATGCAGGCGCTGCAATGGGCGGTGGACCTGCCCGAACGTGTGCGCCATGCGGTGGTCATCGCTTCCACCCCCAAGCTGACGGCACAGAACATCGCCTTCAACGAAGTGGCGCGCAAGGCCATCACCTCGGACCCGGATTTTCACGGCGGCTGGTACTATCGCCACAACACGATCCCCCGGCGGGGACTCATGCTGGCGCGCATGGTGGGCCATATCACCTACCTGTCAGATGCGTCCATGGGCGAAAAATTTGGCCGTGAGCTGCGCAACCAGTCGTTCAAGTACGGGGTCCTGGATACGGAATTTGAAGTGGAGAGCTACCTCAACTACCAGGGTGAGCGCTTCTCGAAACAGTTCGACGCCAACACCTATCTGCTGATGACCCGGGCACTGGATTACTTCGACCCATCAAGAGAGTACGGGGGTGACCTGGTTACGGCCCTGGAGCGCGCACAGGCGGAATTTTTTGTCGCCTCATTCACCACGGACTGGCGCTTCTCCCCGGAACGTTCGCGGGAACTGGTAGATGCACTGATGAAAGCCCGCAAGCACGTCTGCTACGCGGAAATTGACGCACCCTACGGACATGATGCCTTCCTGATTCCCACCCCCCGCTATCTGGATGTCTTTCATGCTTACATGGGCCGGATTGCCCGGGAGGTGGCGTGATGCGTGCCGATCTGGAAATCATCAGCAACTGGGTCAAGCCCGGCAGCCACCTGCTGGATCTGGGCTGCGGCGACGGCACCCTGCTGCGTCATCTTATGGATACCCGTCAGGTGACCGGCTACGGACTTGAAATCAATGCTGACAACATCACCGCCTGTATCGAGAAGGGCGTGAACGTCATCGAGCAGAACCTGGATACTGCCGGACTCAGCAATTTCCCGGATCAATCCTTTGATCTGGTGGTCATGACCCAGGCCCTGCAGGCCGTACGCCGGCCGGACCTGCTGCTGGACGAGATGCTCCGGGTCGGTCGTGAAGCCATCGTCACCTTCCCCAACTTCGGACACTGGCGGCTGCGCACCTGGCTGATGATCAAGGGCCGCATGCCCGAATCCCGGACACTGCCCTACAAGTGGTACAATACACCAAATATCCACCTGTGCACCTTCAAGGACTTCGAGGAGCTGTGTGTACAGAAGAACGTCTACATCCGCCAGCGCATGGTGGTCGATGACGCGCACCGCGACCGCTGGTTTATCCAGATATGGCCGAACATGCTTGGCCAGGTTGCGATTTATCACGTCAGTCGGTAATACCGGAGAGACGCACATGCAGACCCGATGGGATCCACGCTTTCGCTACGTGCAGGCAGGCCTTGCCGCACTGGTACTCATGGTCGCGGGCTTTCTGACGACAGCCGCCCGCGCCGAGCAAATGGTGCGCTATGGCGATTATCAGATTCACTACATTGCCTTCCCGTCCACCTTCCTGCAGCCGGAAGTGGCCAAAGCCCTGAATATCCGCCGCAGCAAGGGCATTGGCGTCATCAATGTCTCCGTGCGCAAGGAACGGCCCGATGGCACGACCGAGCCGGTGTCAGCACTGGTCAAGGGCACCGCCACCAATCAGGTGGAACAGCAGCGCGTGCTGGACTTTCAACGTGTGGAAGAGCGCGGTGGTGCGTACAGCCTGGCTCAGTTCCTGTTCACAGAAGGCGACCCGCTGCGCATGGACCTGGAAGTCTGGGCCGAGCCGGGTGGCCGCCCGTTTACCGTCACCTTCAGCACATCCCTGTACCCGGAGTGACCATGCAACGCTGCGTCCTCGCCAGCAACAACGCCGGCAAGATCCGTGAATTCAATCAACTGCTCAACCCCTACCACCTGGAAGTGGTCGCCCAGCGCGATCTGGGCATTGAATCTGCCGAGGAAACAGGCCTGACCTTTGTCGAGAACGCCATTCTCAAGGCGCGTCATGCCAGCCAGCATTCCGGCTTGCCGGCGCTGGCTGATGATTCGGGCATCGAGGTGGATGCACTGAACGGCCAACCGGGTATCTATTCCGCGCGCTTTGCCGGTCCTGACGCGTCGGATGAGGAAAATAACCAGAAGCTGCTGACGTCATTGGCGGGCGTTCCTGAAGCCCGGCGGACCGCGCGGTACCACTGCGTACTGGTTTGGCTGCGCCATGCGGAGGATCCGGTTCCGCTCATCTGCCACGGAAGCTGGGAAGGACGCATTCTGGAGGCTCCGCAAGGTACGGGCGGATTTGGCTATGACCCTCTTTTCTGGCTGCCGGATCTGGGGTGTACCGCTGCCGAGCTGAGTCCGGAGCAGAAAAACCGCCTGAGCCATCGCGGTCAGGCACTGCACAGCCTGCTGAGCGCCCTTCAGAGCCGCCTGTGAACCTGCCGCCACTCTCCCTCTATGTCCACATTCCGTGGTGCGTGCGCAAATGCCCGTACTGTGATTTCAACAGTCATGCGGCGGACACCCTTCAGGAAGCCACTTATGTCGAGGCGCTGCTACGGGATCTCGAACAGGACGCACCGCTGGCTCAGGGGCGCCAGCTCACCAGCATTTTCTTCGGCGGCGGCACCCCCTCGCTGTTCAGTGCAGAGTCCATTGACCGCGTTCTGGCCGCCTCTCGCGCGTTGATCGGTTGGGAAGACGATATCGAGATCACCCTCGAAGCCAATCCGGGTGCCTCGGAGGCCGAACGCTTTGCCGGATACAGGCAGGCCGGGGTCAATCGCCTGTCCATTGGCGTGCAGTCCTTCAACGCCGCGCACCTTCAGGTACTGGGCCGTATTCATGACCCGGATCAGGCCGTCGCGGCCTTTGAGGCAGCACGCGTTGCCGGATTTGAGCGCATCAATCTCGATCTCATGCACGGCTTGCCTGAACAAACGCCCGAACAGGCTCTGGCTGACCTGGATCAGGCCATCCGACTGGGTCCGGAGCACCTGTCCTGGTACCAGCTCACGCTGGAGCCCAACACCGAGTTCTATTCCCGCCCACCGTCACTGCCCGATGATGAAACCCTGTGGGCCATACAAGACGCGGGTCATGCCCGCCTGGCCCGTGCAGGCTACGCGCAGTATGAGGTTTCCGCCTATGCCCGGCCCGGCGAGCGCTGCCGCCACAACCTCAACTATTGGTTGTTCGGCGATTATCTGGGCATCGGAGCCGGTGCCCACGGCAAGGTGACCCACTCGAATGGCCAGATTGAGCGCCGCGCCAAAACCCGACTGCCACGCCACTATCTCGCGCGCGAGACAGACTTTCTTTCAGACCGTCACACGGTTCCTGCACGTGACCTGCCCTTCGAATTTGCCATGAATGTGCTGCGCCTGGTTGACGGCGCTGACGAAAATTTGTACAAACTCAGAACCGGTCAGCCAACTCAGACCCTGCGTTCACAGCTGGCACCCTGGTATGCGCGCGAAGCGCTGGTTCCCGGACGCTGGCAATGCACCCCGAACGGCCTGCGGTTTCTGAACGAGATACTGACTTCGCTGATTCCTGACGATGGAGGAGACACCTGAAATGGACGATGCAGACAGTAGCGGGTATCGCCTGTCCACCCGCCTGATTTGGATTGTCGCCACTCTGGCACTCGGCCTGACGCTGTTTCTGCTCAACAGGTCGCTTTATCATCCGGCTGCCCCCTGGGGCCTGCTCAGTCTTGAGCTTACCCGCCATCTGGCAGACATTCAGCCCGCCCTGTCGCATTGGCTGACGCACGCACCGGACACCCTCTGGACCCTGATGTACCTGCAGATCCCGTTTGCCATCGCCTGGACAGCCTGCCTCGTGGCGCTGGGCCACTCGCAAAGTGCCAGGCGCCGCGATCTGTTTCTCGCCGGATTCGCCCTTGCCGGATTCTGCGACCTGATCAAGGGCATTGCGCTCTTTGTGCTGGTGCTCGCCCCGAGCGAAGATGTGATGCGTGCCGTCTACTACTTCGCCACCCTGAAATGGGGCATACTCCTGCCCGGACTGGCCTGGCTGGCACTCGCCTCCCTGTGGCAGCGCCGCAACCTGTCCGCCGGTTTCAGGGGGACGGCGAACGATCAGTCGTCCTGAGTGCCGCTGTCAGGGGTGTGACGAAACATCAGATCCCACACCCCGTGACCCAGCCGTGCACCGCGGCGCTCAAACTTTGTCTCCGGGCGGTGCGCGGGACGCGGCACATAGTCTCCCGTGGGTGACAGGTTCTCGTAACCTTCCGCCGCCGTCATGACCTCGAGCATGTGCTCTGCGTAGGGCTCCCAGTCGGTCGCCATGTGGAAGATTCCGCCTGGCTTGAGGATGCGACGCAGACGCGCGACAAACTCCGGCTGCACCAGGCGACGCTTGTGGTGGCGCTTCTTGTGCCAGGGGTCGGGGAAGAAGAGCTGGATCGTGTCCACGGAGGCCTCGGGCAGACAGCGATCGATGACGTCATTGGCATCGCAGCAGTAGACTCTGAGGTTGGTCAGGCCCTGCTCATGCGCCAGACGCAGGGCTGATCCCACGCCCGGACGATGGACTTCAACTCCGATAAAATTCTTCTCAGGCGCCGCTGCGGCCATTTCCACCAGTGACTGGCCCATGCCAAAACCGATTTCCAGTACCAGCGGGGCCTCGCGCCCGAACACGTCTGCCGGCTTGATTTCCCCGCTCTCCGGTTCCAGCCCCCACTCGGGCCAATAGCGGTCCCAGGCCTTCTGTTGAGCAGCGGTCATGCGCCCGCCCCGGATCACAAAGCTGCGAATCCCCCGTTGCAGTTGCGGCGTATCAGACATGGCATTTCCCCCTGAGAATCTGTGGCGGGCATGATAGAGGCCCCCTGTGCTTCGGGCAAGTGCTGAAACCCGCGACCCAGTCTCACGCACACTGCAAACCCGATCCGGCCGGGAAAACGAAATAATTGTACAATATTTAACCTGTTCTGATGCGCCGGAGGCGTAGAATGAAGGGTGCCGAATGCTTTTGAGCTGAAGCGATCGGCATTTTGTCTTCCTAAACCCCTTTGGGGAGCCCTGCGGACGGGGCTCCCTTTTTTGTGCCCGTCGTTATTGGAGGCACGTCACCGGGTCATGTCGTCCGGGTCGCGACAGCCTGCTCCGTCTGCGCCGGCCGATCCAGCGCCCGAAGGCTGACCGCCTCCAGAACATGTGCCTCCTGAACCCGCTCTGATTCACCCAGATCGGCAATGGTTCGGGCAATCCGCACAATCCGGTGGTAGGCCCGGGCAGACAGACCGAGCGCTTTCATGCTCCGTGCCAGCAGTGTTTCTGCGGCCGGCTCCAGACCGGCATACTGCTCCAGCCACCTTCCTTCCAGCAACTGGTTGGGATAGCCCTGCCGCACCCGCTGACGCTGCCGTGCCGCCAGCACACGTTCGCGCACGGTTGCCGAATCCTCGACCGGCTTGTCGGACTGCAGGTCCGCCGCCGAGAGCGCGGGCACTTCCACGTGCAGGTCAATGCGATCCAGCAGCGGCCCGGAG
>RFIV01000101.1 GCA_003695085.1 Gammaproteobacteria bacterium | reverse complement strand
GAGCGGACGAGGTGATTTATGAATGATCTGAAGTATACGGATCTGACCACATTGACCCAGGTGGGGCGGGGACGGGGAACGTCTTCGGCCCCTTCGGTCGTGGTTCAGCCTCCGGCTCAGACGTCACCGGCCCGAGCGCAGGATGTCCCTGATACACCGAAATCACAGCAGCCCAAGGCATCGCAGGATCCGGCAGCTGCAAGGGAGCAGGCTCAGATTCAGGAGGAGCGCGAGGCTTTGAAGGAAGCCGTCAGCAATCTGAACGAATATGTGCAGTCGGTTCAGCGGGATCTGAAGTTCCAGCTGGATGATGCGTCCGGTAAAACAGTGATAACGGTGGTGGATCGCCAGACAGAGGAAGTCATACGGCAGATACCCGATGAGGTGGCGCTCAGGTTGGCGCGCAACTTGCAGGATGATCAACCGGTCAATCTGATCAACACGAAAGTGTAGATCGCGGCAAGCACGTAACACTCGTTTACAAAAAGGGGGCAAAGTTTTGCCCCCGCTTGCCGATAATGATGAGTACCGGGAGACATCCTGTTTTTGTATTTGGGGGTTCGGCATGGCGAACATTACATCCATCGGAATTGGCTCGGGTGTCCTGACATCTGATCTGATTGACAAGCTCGCGGCCGCCGAACGCGAACCCACCGAGAAACGCCTGGATGCCAAGGAAGAGGAGATCAATGCCAAGCTCTCCGACATGGGGCGTATTCAGAGTGCCCTGACGGATCTTCGTATCTCTTCCCGGGTACTGGCACAGCCTGAAGCGGTCAATGCTCGCACGGCGACCAGCAGCTCCGGCAGCATCAGTGTTACCGCTTCCGAATCGGCTGCGCTGGGCAGCTATTCCATCGATGTGACCCAACTTGCGACGAATCACTCACTGTCCAGTGCCGTAGTGGCGGATGCGGATACGACCACGCTGGGTACAGGTACACTGGACATTACGGTCAATGGTGTGACCAAGAGCATTACCATTGATAACACGAATAACACACTTCAGGGTATCGCGAACGCCATCAACGGTGAGAGTGGACTGGCAGTGAGCGCGTCGGTGCTGAATACCGGCACGGGGTATCAGCTGCTGCTGACCTCGGAGAACTCCGGAGCCGACAATGCTATTTCCATTGCCGTCACGGATAACGATGGCAACAGCACCGATACCAACGGTCTTTCCCAGTTTCGTTTTGATGCTACGCAGAAAAACCTGACCGAGAACGTGGCCGCCAAGGATCTGAATCTGACGCTCAATGGCATTGCCATCACACGCAGCAGCAACACCGTGGATGATTTGCTGGGCGGGCTGAGTTTCACGTTTACCGGTACCACAGGTGGTCCGGCCACTGTACAGGTGACACAGGATGCCGATCAAGTTGTCGAGCGCGTCCAGGACTTCGTGGACAAGTACAATGCCCTGAAAGAAATCATCAACGAGGTGACGGATTTCGATCTCAGTACGGGTGAGGGTGGCACACTGCTGGGCAACTCGGCCATACGCACCATTGAAACGCAGGTGCGCAATACCTTGTCCCAACCGGTGCAGGGCCTGGAAAGTGCTCAGGTTCGCGCGTTGAGTGAGCTGGGGATCACCAGTGACCGGACGACCGGGTTGTTGACGCTGGATGAATCCACACTCAAGAGCAAGCTGGCTGCGGCACCTGATGACGTGACAGCCTTGTTTGCCGATCAGGGGCGGACGGATGACCCGCAGGTTCAGTTCGTGCGGGCTGGCAGCAAGACCAAGCCGGGCAGCTATGCCATCAATATCACTCAGATGGCGACTCAGGGTAGCCTGGCGGGGAGTGTGGCACTGTCGGGTTCAACGGTAATTGATGCCAATAATGATACATTCAAGATCAAGGTGGATGGCACGGAATCCGGCACTATTACCCTGACGCAGAATACCTACAGCAACGCGGCGCTGGTGGCCGAAATACAGGCCCAGCTGGACGCGGACACCACTCTCAGGAATGCCGGCAAGGCAGTGACCGTGTCGCTGGATGGCAGCAATCAACTGGTGTTCACTTCGGCGACCTATGGCAGCAGCTCCAAGGTTGAAATCACCAGTGTGGACACCAATACCGCTGCTACCCTGGGAATCTCTGTCGGCACCGGTACGGACGGTCTGGACGTGGCGGGTACCATCAATGGTAAAGCCGGGACCGGAACCGGGCAGCGGCTCGAGGCTGCCGAGGGAGATGATGCGGAAGGCATCGCCGTGGACATAGTGGGCGGTACCACAGGTAATCGCGGCAAAGTGACCTATATTGAAGGTGTGGCGGAACGGCTGATTGATGGCATCAACGGCATGCTGACCGTGGATGGAACGCTCACGTCCGCGATGGATACCTTCAACAAGCAATTGGCGCAGATTGCGGAAGAACGCGCCAAGATGGAAGACCGGATTGATGCATTGACCACGCGACTGCAGAAGCAGTTTACGGCGGCCGATATCCTGATTTCGAATCTCAAGAGTACCGGTGATTTTATTACTCAACAGCTGGATGCGCTGGCGGGCACGTCATCCAGCAATCAGTAAGGTGGAACAGCGATGATGAATGCAGTATCCCAATACCAGGCGGTCAACAATCAGACCAGCATCGTGGATGCGGATCGTCACAAGCTCATTCAACTGTTGTATGACGGTGCGATTGAGCGGATTTCCATGGCCAAGGCGCAAATTGCCGCGAAGAATTTCGAAGGCAAGAATCGCCTGATCAACAAGGCCATCGAGATTATTGGCGGTCTGCGGAACTTCCTGGACAAAGACAAGGGTGGCGAGCTGGCTGACAATCTGGATGCCCTGTATGACTACATGGAGCGCCGGTTGTTTGAGGCCAACCTGAAAAATGATGTCTCCATGCTGGACGAGGTGGCTGGCCACCTGCGCCAGGTGCGGGATGCCTGGGTGGCCATCCGGGAGGAAGCCATGGAGCAGGGGCTGATCTGAGGATCAGTGACCTGCCAGAACCTGCAGATGCTGGTCGACGCCTTCGGCCAGCGCCTTGAGGTTGTAACCACCTTCCAGTATGGACAGCACGCGCCCCCGGGCGGTGCTTTTTGCCACGTCCATGATCAGCCGGGTGACCCAGCGGTAGTCTTCTCCCCGCAATCGCAAATCCCCGAGCGGATCCAGCTCATGTGCATCAAACCCGGCAGAAATAAAAATCATTTGTGGTTTGTGATCCTGCAGGCGATGCAGCCAGTCCCGTTCGACCGCACGACGAAATCCCCGCCCGTCGGTTCCCGCATCCAGGGGTGTATTGACGATATGTTCCTGCTCCATCACATAGTGAGAGTTGGGGTAGTGGGGATGCTGGAAGGACGAGCAAACCAGTACGCGTGGGTCATTCTTGAAGATATCAACGGTGCCGTTGCCCTGATGCACATCAAAATCGATGATGGCGATGCGCTCCAGTGCGTGATAGTTCAGCGCGCGCTGGGCAGCGATGGCAATGTTGTTGAAAAAGCAGAAGCCCATGGCCCGGTTGCGCTCTGCGTGATGCCCGGGCGGACGGGTGGCACAGAATGCGGTGTCAAATTCACCCGACAGAATGGCATCCGTGGCCTCAACGGCGGCACCTGCGGCCAGAAATGCCGCCCGTAAGGTATCCGGCATGACGGCGGTATCCGGATCCACGAATACGCGCCCCTTGGGAGGCGCGAGCATTTCCAGCTGTGTGATATGGCTGTCTGGATGGACCTGTGCAATCAGCTCGCGCTGGATTTCATCCGGGCGAATGACCACCAGTTCGTCCAGCAGCGCATTATCCTGCAGCTGATTGAGGATGGCAGCAATCCGCAGGGGGCTTTCCGGGTGCTCCGGGCCCATGTTGTGTTTTTCACAATCCTGATGATGAAACAGCGCCGTGGTCATGCGGGGTAGATCCTTGTTCTTATGCAGAAAGTTAAATTACCCGCTGAAGATGACGGGGGTCAAGGTGTTTCACCTGCCCAATAAGTAGGATAAGCTCAATTTTTGATTTCTGGTCACGGGGGCCACCGTGAGTACGCGTCATCTCGACCGTTTGTTCGCGCCACAATCCATTGTCATCCTGGGGGCTTCAGAGCGCGCCTCGAATCTCGGAGGCATGGTGCTTCGCAATCTGCTGTCCTCTGAATATCGGGGCAAGCTGGCCGTCATTAACGAAAAGTATGATGAGGTGCACGGGATCAAGAGTTACGCCCGTGTCCGCCATCTGCCGTTCGTACCGGATCTGGCCATTATCTGTACACCGCCGGAGACCGTGCCCAAGATGGTGCGCAAGCTGGGGGAGCACAAGGTTCGCGCCTGCATGATTCTGACCGGTGGGCTCTCGCGCACACACAGCCGCAGTGGTCGCCCCCTGATGTATTCGGTTCGTGAT
>RFIV01000100.1 GCA_003695085.1 Gammaproteobacteria bacterium | reverse complement strand
CTGCGCGGAGCGGTCACGCGAACGCTGCTGGTGTTCGCTCCTGCACTTCTGGCCCTGTTCCTTTTCAACACACTGCCCGAAAACTGGCAATGGGCGGGCGCCTTGGCCGCTTCGCTCATCATGGCAGCCGGAGTTGCTCGCTACTTGCATCAGCCCGCCAGAATCTTGCGGGAAGCCCTTCTGGAACCGGCTCCGGAGCCTCTGGACACGTTCATGTCCATAGGCCGGCTCGGCCCCACGGCAGATGTTCTGGCACGCACTCGCCTGACTCATCATTTACTGCATCAAGTCGGTCAGGTACTGACAGAGGCCCCCACCGACTACCACACTCAACTGGATCGTCTGCAAAACAAGATTGAAAAGATGGAGGCACAAGGGAGGCAGATCGAGGAACAGCTTGCCGCCCTTGTTGAACGCGATGCACAGATCCGGTCCCTGCTTGCGCACACTCCGGAGGCTTCACATCCTGGTATTCCAACCAACTCCGAGATGCCCCTCCATGCATTGGAGCAGCTCAAGTCTCACCTGGCAGAAATGGACACCGGGCGCATTGCTGCCGGACAAACTGCAGAGATAATCCACAGGCGCGTGGCAGAGTTGACGGGCTCCATAGGAAAGATTGCCGAGCAGATCAATCTCATTGCACTCAATGCCGCCATTGAAGCGGCAAGGGCCGGCGACTCAGGACGCGGATTCAGTGTTGTGGCCGACGAAGTACGAACACTGGCGCTGCGGACACAGACTGTCCTCGCAGAATGGGCAGCGGATGAAAATTCCGTCACACCACACACCGCCGATGGCGACTCGTGGGAGCAAAGCATGCGCAGTGCCCGGGCTGCGGCCGAAACCCTGCAAGCACAACTTGAGGATTGCAGCCGGGAATACGGTCAAGCGTTCGCCTCCCTTGCAGACGCCAATCAGGCGCTGCAGGCTCACCTTGAAGCCCTTCGCCAACACTTTGACGCGGATGTGACCGAGCCCCGAATCAGCTCGCCCACACCTTGATGCGTTCAGCGATTGTGTCCAGCCATCGTGCCCATTCCGCCTCGGCGTCCACACCGCTGGATCGCCGGGGCATCAGATCATGATTACCGTCCGGCATCCAGGACAGCCCTACGCGGTTGCCCAACCAGGTTTCTACAGGCTCGGCCTTGCTGCCAAAAGGGTCGCGTTCACCCTGAACAATCCAGCCCGGCACAGAAATGTGCGGCAAGTGATCAATACGCAGGCGCTCGGGCCGCCCGGGAGGATGAAAGGGATAACCCAGTGCGAACCAGCCTCTGAGCACAACGTCGTAATCCGCCTGAATCGCGGCCAGACGGCTGGCCATGCGTCCGCCCATGGACTTGCCACCCACCACAACCGGATGCTGCCCCTGATACCTGTGCACCACGTCAGCAAAGGCCTCGAGAAGTTTCGGCTCCCGGTCGGGTGGAGACTTTCGGCCCGTCTCCTGTCTCCGCTTCATGTATGGAAAGTCGAACAGCACAACTGCCAACCCGCGCTTTACCAGCTCACTGGATACGTTCTGCATGAACGGACTTTGGCTGTCCGCTCCGGCACCGTGTGCAAGCACAACAACAGGGCGTCCGTCAATCATCTCACCTTCCAATCGCACAAAATCGTTCCTTTAATAGATTTTTGTCAATTCTGACAAATCGCACCTGTGGCACCATACCCTCCAATCATCAAGGATTCAGGAGGAGTCGGCCCATGTCGCCCGTTTACCCGTCTGCGCAACGCAAGATCGCCTGTGAGAGCTGCGCCCTGTACGAGCTATGCGAGCCGGTTGCCGCCGGTGACCGGTTGCTGGACCTGATTGAACCCCAGATCCGCAAGGACATCACGCTTCAGCCCGGTGAGACGCTCGTCGAAGAAGATTTGCATGCCAACTTTTTCTATGCCATCACCTCGGGCTCCTTCAAGCTGACCAACCGCACGCTCAATGGTACTCAGGTAACCGGTTTTCTTTTTCCCGGTGATCTGATCGGCCACGAGGCCCAGCACCGGGGACAGTATGCCGCCACCGCCGTCGCATTGGAGACATCGCGCGTCTGCGGGCTGGCCATGGAAGATCTTCGCCATATGCTGGGCAATGTTCATCCCCTGTATCAGCGGCTGATCAACCTGCACGCACGCCATGCATACCTGCAGTTCAGGCAAACCCGGCTTATCATGCCCCGGACCAGTGCCGCCGGCAAGCTATGCGCCTTCCTGTTTGACCTTCACTTGCGTGCGGAAGAGCGTGGCTTTGACGGCTCACGGCTCAGGCTGCCCATGAACCGGGCAGATATCGCCAATTTTCTCGGGCTGACACAGGAAACCCTCAGTCGTGTTTTTTCCCGACTCAAGCGGGAACGCATTCTGGATGTCAGCGCCAAGCACATTCAAATCCTCCAGATAGAGGCCATTCAGAAGCTCGCCTCCGACTGATCCATTGTTCACTGGCAAAAACCTCCCTCATAGGCCATAATTTTTTTGGGGGTTTTTGCCTCAAAGCGGCGACCCCCCTCAGTAATTTGACGCATATCAATCAACGGAAAATCATTTGCTTAATAATAGGGACCATGCAGCGTCAGAAGTTGACTTTCATCATGTGCAAGACCTATCCTACGCGCGGCTTGAGTCGCGGGTCTCGCCACAATTCCCAAAAAAAAGTCGGGCTTTTGACTCTGCTCAACACTGTCTCGTGCAGTTGGCTAACCCTTCAACCAAACCGGGTATGGAAGTCAATCGATGAACACAGCAAGTGCAACTGAAACCTACAACTACAAGGTGGTACGTCAGTTCGCCATCATGACTGTGGTGTGGGGCATCGTCGGCATGGCCGTCGGTGTGCTCATTGCCGCGCAGTTGGTATGGCCGGAGCTGAACACACCGTTCCAGTGGTTCCATTTCGGGCGTCTGCGTCCACTGCATACAAACGCCGTTATCTTCGCGTTCGGTGGTTGTGCACTCTTCGCTACGTCTTATTACGTGGTACAACGTACCAGCCAGGCACGTTTGTTCTCGGATACCCTGGCAGCGTTCACCTTCTGGGGCTGGCAAGCCATCATCGTGGCCGCAGCCATTACCCTGCCCCTGGGACTCACCACGGCAAAGGAATACGCCGAGCTGGAGTGGCCGATTGACATCGCCATTACCGTGGTCTGGGTCGCCTACGCCATCAACTTCTTTGGTACGGTTGCCAAGCGCAAGACCAAGCATATCTATGTCGCCAACTGGTTTTATGGTGCCTTCATTATCACCATCGCCGTTCTGCACATAGGCAATAGTGCATTCGTCCCGGTCTCCTTGTGGAAATCCTATTCCGCCTATTCCGGTGCCATGGACGCCATGGTGCAATGGTGGTATGGACACAATGCCGTGGGCTTTTTCCTGACTGCCGGCTTCCTGGGCATGATGTACTACTTCGTCCCCAAGCAGGCCGAACGCCCGGTATACAGCTATCGTCTGTCCATCGTGCACTTCTGGGCCCTGATCGCCACCTATATCTGGGCCGGCCCGCACCACCTGCATTACTCTGCCCTGCCTGACTGGGCTCAGAGCGCAGGCATGGTCATGTCCCTTATTCTTCTGGCACCCTCCTGGGGCGGCATGATCAACGGCATGATGACCCTGTCCGGCGCCTGGCACAAACTGCGTACCGATCCGATTTTGCGCTTCCTCGTGGTATCCCTGTCATTCTACGGCATGTCCACGTTTGAAGGGCCGATGATGTCCATCAAGACCGTGAACGCGCTGTCGCATGATACTGACTGGACTATCGGACACGTGCACTCCGGTGCACTGGGCTGGGTTGCCATGGTCTCCATCGGTTCCATGTACCACCTGATTCCGCGCCTGTTCGGGCTGCGTCAGATGTATAGCGTCAGCCTGATCAACGTGCACTTCTGGCTCGCGACGATCGGTACCGTACTCTATATCGCAGCCATGTGGGTCAACGGCATCATGCAGGGCCTGATGTGGCGTGCGGTCAACGCCGATGGCACGCTGACCTACTCCTTCGTTGAAGCCCTGAGCAACAGCTATCCGGGATATATCGTCCGTACTCTGGGCGGGGCCATTTACCTGACAGGCATGCTGGTCATGGCTTACAACGTCTGGAAGACCGTACGCCAGCGCGATGCGGTGGTGGCTGACAATGTACCGATGACGGCCTGAGGGAGAGATCATCATGAATCATGAAGTCATTGAGAAAAAACTCCCGCTGATGATCCTGCTGATTACGATCGTGATCAGCTTCGGGGCACTGGTTGAGATCATTCCGCTGTTCTTTCTCAAGAGCACCACGGAACCGGTAGAAGGCCTCAAACCGCTCACCGCACTTCAACTTGAGGGGCGCGATATCTATATCCGGGAAGGCTGTCATGTCTGCCATACCCAGATGATCCGCCCCTTCCGAGCCGAGACCGAGCGCTACGGTCATTACTCGGTAGCGGGTGAATCCGTATACGATCATCCGTTCTTGTGGGGTTCCAAGCGCACTGGGCCGGATCTGGCTCGTGTAGGAGGCCGCTACAGCGATGCATGGCATCGTGCGCACCTGTACAACCCGCGTGATGTGGTGCCCGAATCCAACATGCCGGCATTCCCCTGGCTCTTCAGCCAGAAGCTGGATGGCAAGGACACGGCGGCCAAGATGAAGGCGCTGCGTGCGGTAGGTGTGCCCTACACCGACGAGCAGATTGAAACTGCGCGTCAGGAAGTGGCTGGCAAGTATGAGATTGAGGCGCTGGTCGCCTATCTCCAGCAGCTGGGCACCGTCATCAAGAACAAGCGGTAAGCGGTATGGATATCAATACACTGCGCGGCATCATTACGATTCTCGTCATCATCAGCTTTACCGGTCTGGTGATCTGGGCCTGGTCCAAGCGCAACAAATCCGATTTTGACGAGGCGGCTCAACTCCCCTTTGCAGACGATGAGCTGGACGCGCAGTCAACGAAAAAAGCGGAGAACGAATAATGAGTACGTTCTGGAGTGTCTGGATCACTGTGATCACACTGGGCGTCATCTTTGGGTGCGCCTGGCTCCTGTGGGTCACTCGCAAGAGCCAGAAGTTTGATTCGGAAACGGATCAGACCATGGGCCATGCATTTGACGGAATCGAAGAGTATGACAACCCGCTGCCGCGATGGTGGCTGTGGATGTTTATCGGCACCATTGTATTCGGCCTGATCTACTTGACCCTGTATCCGGGCTTGGGTAACTACAAGGGCGTCTTTGGCTGGTCTTCTGCTGGCCAGTGGGAAAAGGAAGTCGAGGACGCTGAGGCCAAATATGGCCCGCTTTACGCATCCTTTGCCGAGAAGCCTCTGCAAGACTTGCAGAATGATGCGCAGGCACTGGATATCGGTCGTCGATTATTTCTTAACAACTGCGCAGTCTGTCATGGCTCCAACGCACGTGGTGGCTTGGGCTTCCCTAACCTGACCGATAATGACTGGCTGTATGGGGGCACGCCCGAACGCATTCAGGAAACCATTACCGGTGGCCGAGGTGGCATGATGCCGGCTTGGGGTGAGGTGCTCGGAGAAGACGGCGTCAAGGCTGCTGCCGCCTATGTGTTGTCGCTGAGCGGTCGTCAAGTGGATGCAGGGTTGGCTGAAAAGGGCAAGGAACTGTTCATGACCAACTGCGCAGCGTGCCACGGTACGGATGGCAAGGGTAACCAAGCGGTGGGGGCTCCGAATCTGACAGACAATATCTGGCTCTATGGTGGGACCGAGCAATTGGTGGAGCAAACTATTCGCAATGGTCGCCAGGGCAAGATGCCTTCGTTCGCCGAACGTCTGGGCGCAGACCGCATCCATCTCGTCGCGGCCTACGTATATAGCCTGAGCAACAAGTAAAAAAGTAAACTGCTTGCAGGCAAGATGGGCGGCTTAGCCGCCCATCATTTGACAGATATTATTCGTATATAGCTATACTCAAAATTCGAGGACCAACCATGGGCAGCAAGATTCCCACTCAGGATGTCACTCCGGAAAAGCCTGCCAGCCAGACGATTGAATTGTATGAAAGTCGCAGACGCATCTATCCCAAGGAGGTCAAGGGACGCTTTCAGCGTATCAGGACGGTAACATTGTGGCTGCTGATGGCCGCCTACTTCGGTTTTCTCTGGATTCCATTCAATGGCCAGCAACTCGTCTATTTCGACTTGCCTCATCGCCAGTTCCATTTGTTTGGCACCACATTCTGGCCTCAGGATTTCTATCTATTGGCACTGATTCTGATCATCTGTGCCTATGGCCTCTTTTTTGTTACTACGTTATTTGGTCGCATCTGGTGTGGCTACACCTGCCCCCAGACAGCATGGACCTTTATCTACATGTGGATTGACGAGCGGGTGGAAGGGAGTCGCAACCAGCGCATCAAGCTCGACAGGTCACCCTGGAATGCAAACAAGATTATTCGCAAGACAGTCAAGCATACGCTCTGGCTGCTGGTCGCCCTTTGGACGGCACTGACCTTCGTGGGATACTTCTACCCCATTCGCGAGCTGATTCCCGATATCTTTACGCTCAGTGCCGCTTCAGGCTGGGCCTATTTCTGGGTATTTTTCTTTACTGCAGCAACCTACATCAACGCGGGATGGATGCGCGAGCAGGTCTGCCTGTACATGTGCCCCTACGCGCGGTTTCAGTCTGTCATGTACGATCAGGATACTTGGGCTGTTTCCTATGATTTCAACCGCGGCGAACCCCGTGGCAAGCGCAAACGGGGTGTCAATCCCAAAGAAGCAGGCTTGGGTGACTGTGTGGACTGTACAGCCTGTGTCCAGGTCTGCCCAACAGGTATCGATATTCGTGACGGTCTGCAGTACGAGTGTATCGGTTGCGCCCTGTGCATTGATGCGTGCGATGAGATCATGGACAAGATGGGCTATCCCCGGGGCCTGATTCGCTACGAAACCGAGCATCAACTGGAGGGGCAAAAGACCCACATCCTGCGACTGAAAAGTGTGGGTTATGGCGTTGCACTGATGGCCATCATCGGGATATTCGTCTACCTGCTCAACGCAAGGTCCCCGATTGATCTCGATGCGATCCGTGACCGCGGCCAACTGTTCCAGACCAATGTACATGGATGGGTTGAGAATGCCTATACACTCAAACTCATCAACATGGATACGCAGCCCCACCGGTTCCGCCTCAATGTGAGGGGTATTGACGGTATACGCCTGGTGGGCGACAAACACTATGAAGTCAAGGCGTCATCGGTTCTCGAGGTCCCGGTTACCGTGGAAGTCCCGCCGGAATCGCTGGAAAATAGTCGCTATGATATTGAGTTTGAAATCACGGCCGAGGACAATGAGGCCCTGACAAAGATCATAGAAAGCCGGTTTATAGGACCTGCGAGAGGTTATTGATGCATTCAACTTCTGATTCACCGCGCCCATGGTACAGGGAAAGTTGGGCGTGGTTTCTGCTTGGAATCCTGTTCTTGTCATTTATCGTAGGCGGCATTCTCCTGTATTTCGCCGCAACCGGTAAGGATACCCTGGTGCGCGATGACTATTACAAGGCAGGTCTGGCGATTAACGAACAACTGGACAAGGATCGTGCAGCGCGCGAGCTGGGCCTGAACGCTGTCGTTGAAATTGGGACCGATCAGACCATCCTGATCCAGTTGAAGGGCAATGCTGCGTTCGAGAGCCCGAGCTTTCTGAAACTGCAACTCATTCATCCCACGCTCGCGGGGCGCGACCAGGACATACGTCTCATGAAACAGCCGGATGGACGCTATCTCGGCGTGCTGCACGAGCGCATCAGTGGAAACTGGCACCTGGACCTGCGCGACCCGGACGAACACTGGCGACTGAAGGGTTCGCAATCTCTTGACCTGCCGGCCCGCCTCCTGCTGGAACCTGTATCAAGGTCGTGAGCACGGACTATATCTGTGACCACTGCGGAGCGCGCAGCAACGGGCAGCCCATTACCCAGGATTTTGACGGGCAAAGCCGCCAGTTTTGTTGCCAGGGCTGTCAAACGGTAGCCGGCATCATTCATGCCGGCGGCCTGGATGCCTTTTACCGTTTCCGCGACCAGCCGCTGAACCGCCCCGACACCCTCTCCGCAGCCGAGCGGGACAGTTATGCCCTCTACCGGGATCCGGCCATTCAATCACAACTCAGTCATGCGGGAGAGCGCCCCGGTTCACTGGAAATCGAACTTCTGATCCGGGGTATTACCTGCGCAGCCTGTACCTGGCTGATCGAGCAGCATCTGAAACGCTTGCCCGGTATCGAGGAAGTCTGGGTAAACGGTACCACGCACCGGGCAATGGTGCAGTGGGACCCCGAAACGTGCACCTTGGCGGATATTCTGCTCAGGCTGCGAGAGCTCGGCTACGAGGCACTCCCCTACTCCCCGGCGGAAGCAGAGAAACACCTGTCGGAAACACGACGTACTCAGCTGTTTCGAATGGGGCTGGCAGGTATCGGAGCCATGCAGAACATGATGCTCGCGGTCCCCACGTATTTCAGCCTGAAGCCCGGGGAGGACTTTTTCGAACTTCTGCGTTGGCTCGGGTTTCTGATCACCATACCTGTCCTGTTGTACTCGGCCCGCCCGTTCTTCGACAATGCCTTCAGGGATATCCGGACCCGCCAGCTGACAATGGATGTACCAGTCGCCCTGGCGCTGTCACTTGCCTTTGGCGCCAGCACCTGGATACTGATCAACGGCGGCACCCATACCTACTTCGACTCCGTGTGCATGTTCACCTTTTTCATACTGGTGAGCAAGAGCATCGAACAAAGCATTCAGCACCGGGCGGTTGTTACACTCAACGAGTCAGCACACCAGGCGCCGGCATTCGTGGAGTGCCTGACCGGTGAACTGAAATGGAAAGCCGCCGCGCAATTGCAGCCGGGAGACAAGATCCGGATACCCGCAGGCGCTGCAGTACCGGCAGACGGCAGGGCCCTGAATGCCAGCCAGATCGATGAGGCCATGATGACCGGGGAGTTCATGCCGCGTGATGTCCAGCCCGGAGACGAGGTACTGGCGGGCAGCCTGGTGTGTCATACCGCTCTGGAACTGGAGGTATGCCGCTCGCCGGACGACTCGCAGATGGCTGTTCTGGAACACCTTGCAAGTCGCGCTCAGTCCAGCAAAAGTCGGCTGGTTCGCATGGCAGACCGGATCGCCTCGCTCTTCGTGGCGCGCATACTGTTGCTCATAGCAGTGGTGGGAGGCTTCTGGATCTGGTATGACGCCAGCCGCGCGTTTGAAGTTGTCCTGGCCATGCTGGTCATTACCTGTCCGTGCGCACTGTCGCTTTCCATCCCGGCAGCTCAATCTGCCGGCCTCTCTGCGCTTCGCCGCGCAGGCGTGCTGGTGACCCGTCCCGATGCGCTTGAGGTCCTGCCAAGGGTGCGGGTCACGGCATTCGACAAGACCGGCACCCTGACCTTGGGGCGTTTTCAGCGCACGGGGGTACGGGTGAGCCCGGACATCACCGAAGAAGAAGCCCTGAAAATTGCGGCCGCCATGGAGCGTTTCAGCACCCACCCCATCGCCAGGGCCTTCGGTGACATCCAACTGGAGAGTTCCCTTGTTCAGGGTGTCGAAGTCGTCCCGGCCCGTGGTGTCTCTGCGTTACATGAAGGCCACATCTACCGGATTGGCACGCCTGAATTTGCGCTGGACAGCACCGGAGCCTTGCCGACAACCGAAAACCATTCACTTACAGCCAGTCAACTCGAAGTCGTGCTTGGCCGGGATGGTCGTTGGCTGGCTACCTTTACACTGCAGGACAGCCTGCGCCCGGAAGCGGCGGAGGTTGTGGCGCGGCTGCAAGAACACGATCAGATGCAATGTGCGCTGCTGACCGGGGACAACTCCCAGGCAGCCCGGCAAATCGGCCAGGCGCTGGGCCTCTCGCCTGTGTTGACGGGGCTTTCACCGGAAGAAAAAGTGAATCAGCTGCAGGCACTCGGAAAAACGCATGGCCCCGTCATGATGGTCGGGGACGGACTGAATGATGCACCGGTCATGGCTGCCGCCGACGTTTCTGTTGCCATGAACGAAGCTTCGGATCTGGCCAAGGTCAGCGCAGACGTCCTGCTGCTGACCCCGTCCCTCATGGGCGTTATCCGGCTCACCTCCGTGGCCCGGAAAATCAGGCGTATCGCCCGTCAGAACATCGGCTGGGCAATCGGGTATAATCTCGTAGCACTGCCCTTTGCTGCCAGCGGATGGGTCACACCTTGGATCGCGGCGCTGGGCATGTCTGTCTCGTCACTGGTGGTCGTGCTCAATGCCAGCCGCCTGGCCCGAACCCAGGAGTAAGCCCTTTGGAAGTGCTCTACCTGCTCATTCCCGTATCCGTGGTGCTGGTGACAGTCGGCATACTGGTTTTTCGCTGGGCGGTTCGCTCAGGACAGTATGACGACCTGGATACGGAAGCACACTCCATTCTTTTCGATGACGACGGCCCCAAACCACCAGCCGAGCCAGGCAAATCGCCCCGTCATGATTGACGTTCTGATGCCTGCATTGCTCATCGGTCTGATGGGCAGCCCCCATTGTCTGGGGATGTGTGGCGGACTGGCAGCCCTAGCCGGCCAGCCTGCCAGTGGTGCCCGTGGTCCCGCTTTCATTCTCACACTCCACGGCGCTCGCCTCACCAGTTACATGTTGCTGGGGGCCGTGGCGGGCCTTGCGGGACAGCCACTCAGGTTTTCGCCCGAGCTGGCCCTGGTCGCCCGCCTGTTTGCTGGCGGCATGCTGATTGCCATGGGCTTGTATCTGGGCGGCTGGTGGACAGGCCTGCGTCGTCTGGAGGCCGCGGGGGGCCGCCTGTGGCAGCGCTTAACCAAGGGGCAGAGCAGGATGACAACATCCCCCTTGCTATTGGGGTTGAGCTGGGGGCTGCTGCCCTGCGGGCTGGTTTACAGCACCCTGATTTGGTCGCTGGCAACCGG
>RFIV01000099.1 GCA_003695085.1 Gammaproteobacteria bacterium | reverse complement strand
GTGGGGCTGGCCTTCGACGCGCCGGTTCGGGAGCTGAGCCACTGGGCACGTGAGGTGGCCGGGCAGGTCAGAAGCCTGACCTCTCGGGAGCGCGAGGCGCTTGAAGGCCGGTTCCGCCACGTTGCGGATGACTTCTTCCAGTCTCTCGTGGTCGGCCTGCTGGATGAACTCAAGGTGCGCCTGGACGATCGGCTGAGCCGGGCAGAGAGTTTTCAGGCCGTGAACGCCGTGCGTGACACGCAGGTGGTGCTCATGGAGCAGCGTGGTGCGCTGGCCCGTGCGTTCAATGAGGCCCTGCTCCGGGGTTGGGAAGGGCTGTATCAGGGCGTCGAGACCGCGGGCAAGGGGCGCACTGCACTGGAGGTGGTGGACAAGCGCGCCTTCGAGCAGTGGCTGGAATTGCAGATGATCGGGGCTGCCGTCGGCAACCGGTTTCGGGATGCACTGTTCCGCCTGCATCAGGTATTGTCGGCCGTTTTTCGGATGGAGGTGGACGAGCGTATCAACCCGTTTGGCCCGCGCAAGCTGTGTGAGGCGCTACAGGAAGCCTTTGCCCGTGTGCCCGAACTGAATGTATTGGAGCAGGATCTGCCCGGGGCCTTCGAGCAGGTGTTGCTTGAGCGACTGCCCGGGTTGTATGACTACTTGCTTGAGCATGCCGGTTCTTCCGGCGTCCGCACCATTGGTGAGGCGGATCAGTATGCCCCCGGTATTGGGGGAGCCGGACAGTTGCGGGCGCGTGCCTCCCTGGCGCAACCCAAGGCGGATCCGGTGCAGGCAAAGGAAGCGTCCGAAACCGGCAGTGAGGAAGGCCAGGAAAGGTCGCCGATCCCTCCGGACGGCATGGCAACGGCCGCCGGCCAGGGGCACGCACCCCGCCCGGCCGGGGGTGCCCGTTCAGTCATGCGGTTGGCGGAGGTGGTGAGCAACTGGGAGCATGCGCTTCCGGATCAGGGACACGAAACACCTGGTGAGGATCCCGCGGAGATCCTGCCGCGCATCAGTCAGGCGCTTCAGCGCCGCCTCCAAACAGACCCTGCTGCCCCGGAAGCCAGCGTGCAGGCGCAGCTTGAAGCCTTGCTGGAAGATGAGCCTGACCTGGCCGGGCAAGGTGCGCCGGTGGCGCTGAATCTGGCCACTATCGTGGACCGCCTGTTTGGTGTGCTCAGCGAGGCAAGTGCGGTGGATGAGCTGGTCAACCGTCTGCGCCTGCCCCTGTTCGAACTCATTCTCGAGGACATGGGATTTCTCGATGATCGGTCACATCCCGTTCGTCGCCTTCTGGATGACATCGCCAGCCTGACATCTTCCGATCAGGCAGCCAGTGGCTCGCTCAAGCGGACGCTGGAGCCCATTGTGGAAGGACTGGCGGAGGGTCGCATTCGTGATCCGGGGTTCGTGGAGGATGCGCGGCAGCGCGTTCACCGGCTGGTCGAGCGGCAGGAGCGCGCCTTTCTCCGCAATGCCGAACGCATCGCCCGTACGCATGCAGGCCGCGAAAAGCTGGAGCGTGCGCGCAAGGCCGTGCGTCACCGGCTGGATGCGCTGCTGCGCAATCAGCAGGTGCCCAAGGTACTGCTGGAGTTGCTGGAAGCGGGTTGGGAGCAGCTCATGGTCCTTGCGGTACTCAAGGAGGGGCCTGACAGTGTGACCTACTCGGAGCACTTTGCCGCGCTCGGGCAGCTCATGGACTGGCTGACACTGGATGACGGGGATGAGGATGCCTTGTACTCCCGTGACCTGGAAGCCCCGGCCTTGCTCGACATGCTCAGTCGCGAACTTGCCACAGCGGCGGAGCCGGCGCGCGTGAGTGCGGCCCTGCGCGGGCTGAAGCGACAGCTTGAAGGCCAGGAGCCGGTGGAGCGGGCAGACGTTCATCAATACCCACCGGGCAGCACGGAAGATGAGACTGCCCAGGGCGCCAAGGTGATTCATGTGGCGCCGGAGAGGTGGCGAAAGCGGGCTACCGAACTCAAGGTGGGGGACTGGATCGAGCTTGAGCTCAAGCCCGGGCACACCCAGCGCATGCGGCTGGTCTGGGTGAGCGACAACACCTACAAGTTTGTGTTTCTGGCCCAGAACGGCTTGCAGGAGCTGGAGGTGCCGCTGGATGACATGGCACGGCGGCTCGCAGACGGGCGGGCGCGTCGCTCGGATCATGAGAGCGTTTCACTGGTGGACCGGGGGCTGTACGACGCCATTCAGGCTCTTTACGGGCGCATGGCCAGCCAGGCAACGCATGACCCGCTGACCGGTTGCGTTCAGCGCCGCGAGTTCGAGAAGCATCTGGAGCGGGTGGTGCTGTTGACCCGTCATGCCGGCACCGACAGTGCACTGATTCTGTTTGACCTGGACAAGTTCCGCCTGATCAATACCCAGTATGGCACGCATGCCGGGGATGCACTGTTGCAGCAGATACCGCGCCTGCTTGATGAGCACCTCAAGCCCCACAAGGGCGAAATGCTGCTGGGGCGCAGCGGTTCCAATGAGTTCGGTCTGCTGTTGTATCCCTGTACCCGGGAACAGGCACTGGACATGGCCAACACCATTGTGCGTGCTGTAGAGCAGCACCGTGAGGAGGTCGGGGGGCTCTCGGTGCATACCACTACCAGCGTCGGGGTGGTAATGATCAATGCTGCGTCTCCGAATGCCAGCACCCTGCTGACTCAAGCCTCGCATGCCCTCAACGTCCGCAAGGAGCAGGGTGGCAACGGCTGGCAGCTGTATCAGGAGGACGACGCCCGTATGCAGAAAGAGGCGGTCATGATGCGCTGGGCCTCGCGGCTGGATCGACCGTTTGACGAGGGTGATCTGTGTCTGACTGCCCAGCTGATTCGCCGGCTGGGCGAGGATCAAGTGTGCTGTGAAGTTCTGCTGCAGGTGCGTGATGAAAAAGGGCGGCCCAGTTCTCCGG
>RFIV01000098.1 GCA_003695085.1 Gammaproteobacteria bacterium | reverse complement strand
GCATAAATACCATCAGGTGAACGGATTCGTCCTGACGCTCGGACTCTTCGCGCGGTGCGGCGCAGGCACGTGCCCGCTCACGCAGAAGGGCTTCGGGCAGAGACTCGGTCATGGTGTGTTTCCTTCCAGCGTATCCAGCGCCCGGCGCAAGTCTGCGACAGAAACGGGCGTTTCCATATTAATCATAGTGCGCTCGGGCAAGCTTGCCAGTATATGTTGCAGGAGACGGCGGTGTCGGTCCCTGAGCGGAATCTGGCCAGAGGCGTGTGCGGCCTGAATCATGAGCCAGTGTGCTTCGGCACAATCGGGATCCAGGTAAAGTGCCCGGCGGCAGGCCTGGATGATGGCATGCGGTTCAGAGGCCGAGCGGGCCTGCTTCAGGCTCTCGGTCAGGCTGGTTTCTGTGCCCTTTTTGGTCGCATGGACGGCGCGCACCTGGCGGATGCTGTGCGTTTCGGGCGATACAGAAGGACGAGGTACAACACGATCTGTCCTTGCAGGCTCCGGGAGACGTGTGGACGGGCGGGGCGGTTCCGGCGAGGAGGCTGTTTTCTTTGCGTACCAGGCATGATCGGAGGCGGTGTGCAGTTGCCATTGAGTCTGTGTCAGCGGCAGGCGCTCACTGTGGCCGAGGAGCAACCAGGCCTGTGCATCACTGGTGCGGTAAAACGCCTCCACAATCCGGCGCTGACTGTGCTTGTCAAAATAGATGAGCGCATTCCGGCACAGAACGACGTGGGGCGCTTGCAGAGGCGGGGGCACCTGACCGTGTGCAAAGGCAAGCAGATCCAGCTTTTCGAAACGGATCGCCTCCCGCAACCTGTCATGAATCTGCCAGGGATGCAGGCCGCCTTGCCAGTCGAACCAACGGCATGTGCTGGGTGCGGGCAGCGGGCGGACAGCACGCTCACTGAAGCGGCCGATGCGGGCCTGAGCGAGCTTCCTTGCATTGATGTCGGTGGCGACGAGTTCTGCCTTCTCAAGCAGGCCGGCTTCTGCAAGCATGATGGCGAGGGTGTAAGGTTCCTCGCCACCGGCGCAGCATGCCGACCAGATGCGCACTTTTCCGGCCCCCGTGTACTGGTGGACCCGGGAAACAACCCGCTGGAGCTGAGCCGCGTAGCGCCAGAAGAAAGATTCCGGGACGGAAATGGCATCGATCAACTCGCTCCGTGCCGTGTCATCGAGTTGGGACCAGATTCCCCGGGATGGATGAATGTCGAGAGTGTTGTGCCACCGCGCTGCCCAGGCATTCAGCTCGTCCAGCCTTGGATGATCCTCCGGCATGCCCAGTGCGTGGCGGACGCGCTCTGCCAGGTCGGAAGGGGAAGCGGCGGCCATATTCTTATCCTGAACTCTGCCTCAGTTCGGGCTTTTCGAGTGCGGTCACGAGTTTTTCCAGCTTGCGGGCACGGCGCTCCGGCTCATCATCGGTCAATACCTTTTGCAGCTGGCTGACCAGGGTGCGGGTGGCCTGATCCACCTTAAGTCCCTGATTGAAGATGGCATTGGTGCGTTCCACGGTGTCACGCAGCAGTGCCTGCAGGGTCTGCTCCTGCTCTTCTGTCAGATCCAGCGTGAGGATGCGCAGATCGACCTCCTCGGCCAGCCGCTCCACTTCGGAGACGATGGCATTGGTCAGGTCCTGATAGGCTTCGTCCACGTTCTGGATCATGGTTTCAATGCGTCCTGTCAGGGTCGTCAGCAGGCGCATTTCGGAGGCCAGTGCATGGGCATTGTCCAATGCCTTGACCCGTGCATCGGCGCCCTGCACCAGGTAGAACAGATTGTCCTTGAGGGTGCCACAGCGACGCTCGTCTTCGACCGGCATGTTCTTGACCAGCAGGGACACCTGTTCGTAGTTGACCACCAGGCGGTTGCCAAACTCCACCAGACGCCCCTCATTCTGCAGATGGTGCATGAGCTGGGTTTCCAGATCCTTGGGCATGCCGTTGCGCTCCATGTTCTTTTCCTCGAAGCGCCCGCGGATCTGGACGCTGCATCGCAAGCCATACTGATTGATGGCCTGAAGCAGGCGCTGACCAAGTTCATCAAAGTTGTTACAGCGATTGGCATCGAGCAGAAACTGCATGTTGATGCCCAGATCACTGGTGTCGCTCATGGCAGTCATGGCCACTTCATTGGCCATGCGCAGCTGGCGCTTGAGTTGTGCGTTGGCAATCCGGTGCATGCTGGCCCGGCGCAGGCGGGCGATGAATTCATCGTTGGGCAATTGAATGGAGAGGTAATCCTCGGCCCCTTTTTCGAAGGCGGCCACCTTGTGCGAGACATCATCATCCGGTCCGACCAGCAGAACCGGAAGCAGGTTGTCCGGATCCGCTGACTTGACCCGTTCCAGCAGTTTCAGCTGTTCTGCCGGTGGCAGGCCGGGACCGATGAGGATCAGGCGCTCGTGCTCACCTTCACGGGCCGCTTGCAGATTCTCCGGAGTAGCCCGCTGGACATCGAAATGGTCGGCAAGTTGGCGGGTCAGGGTATCGCTATCCGAGCTGTCCAGCACGATCAATGTGTCACGCGTCATGATCCTCTCCCCTCACGGCGTGTAGTGGTGAATCCGTTAGTTTCCTGATGATAGCGTAGACCACATTTCCGGATTTCGTTAGATCGTTGTTGCCTGGCTGTCCGGCAGTAGGGCGGAGTTGGGCGTTCTGCGCCGTCATTGTCTATAGTTGATTCAGACTGAACAGCTCAAGGAGCAGGCCCGATGCTGATTTTGGTGGTGGATGACGATGCCAGCCTCAGAGAGTGGGTGCGGATTCATCTGGAGGAGCTGGGACACCGGGTGGCGGAAGCTGAAAGCGGTTTGGCGGCGGTCGAGAGCGTGCAGCGCGAGCGTCCGGATGTGGTGTTGCTGGACATTCTCATGCCGGGGATGGATGGCTGCCAGACCGCACTGAGGTTAAGAAAGGCGTGCCCTCAGCCTTATTTGCCGATTCTGTTTTTTACGGCCATTTCCGATGCGGGAACGCTCAGCCGATGCCTGGAAATAGGTGATGGTTTCATCCAGAAGCCGGTGGACATCCGGGTATTGCGCGCCAAGCTCGAAGCCTTTGATCGCTGGTCCAGAATGGCCTACCGCCTGCAGCGCCAGAATCGGAAGCTGCAGGAATACCGTGCCCGGACAGAGCAGGAAATTGAGGTCTGCCGCCATATCCTCAGGCAGGCGCTCTCGGCCAATCGCGAGTCACTGCCAGGTATTCGTACCCTGCATACGGAGGCCTCGACATTGGGCGGTGACCTGTTGTTGATGCATGAGCGGCCGGACGGGGGTGCCTACATCCTGATCGGTGACTTTACCGGCTATGGCTTGTCGGCGATGGTGGCGGCCCTGCCCGTGTACGAACGGTTCTTCGAGTTGGCGCGCCGGGGCAGTTCGGTGATGTTGATGGCGCGTGAGCTGAATGCGCTGCTGAACGCCGCCCTGCCCCCGCAGATGTTCATGGCAGCCACGCTGGCGGAGGTCGATGCAGCCCGGCGTCACGTCAGCCTCTGGTGCGGTGGTCTGCCCGACGGCAAGGTGTTCAATGTGGACGGTGAGCTTGTCGAATACCTGAACTCGGCGCATCCGCCTTTGGGCGTGCTGGCTGATCACCGCTTCCAGAGCTATGCACGAACCCTGACGCTGCAGTCGGGAGATCGCCTGTATCTGTACACGGATGCCCTGCCGGAAAGCCCGGTGGAAGGGACACCTCTGGGGGAAAGCCGTGTGCAAAGTCTGCTGGCCGAGCCCGGTGACGCGTTGCAGCGTGTCAGAGATGCGCTGGTCCGTGGCAGCCTTGATGAGCAGGCAGCCTTGCGCGGCATGACGCTGGTGGAGGTGCTGGGCGGAGTGCAGGGACAGGCAAGAGGACTGGCGTCGCGTACAGTATCACAGCCTCATCTTCCGGCATTTTGCCTGAAGTGGACGATTGCCGGCGATGCACTTCGGGGTGAATCGCCGCTGGGAGCGGTTATTGCCTGGTGTGAACAGGTGCCTGCATTGCGTGAGCAGTTGGCCGCCATTCAGCTAGTGCTGACTGAGCTGTTTCAGAACGTGCGTGATTATCAGTTGCTGGGGGTGCCGCCGCGACGTGAATACTATGAGCAGCTCGAGGCTTGGGAGCGGCAGCAGCAGGAAGCCCTGAGCCGGCTGACATCCGGAACGGTTGACGTGGTGCTGGAAAGCCTGTCTGACGGACATCTGACCGTGAGCGTGACTGGCCGGCGGGATGGCGTCGACCTGGACAAGCCGGAGATTTCGGGCTGGGGGCGGGGGCTCAGCATGGTGGCTGAGCTGGCCGGGCACGTGGAGGCGATTGAGGGTGGGTTGCGGGCTCGCCTGCGCGTTGCGGATGAAGAATGACCGGCCTGTAACCGGTCAGTTTCGATAGCTCGCCTGTACGCCCACGCCCACTTCCAGGCGCTCGAACCAGTCGAGGAAGCGCTTCACGTCATCGCCCCTGAAGATCCGGCCATGCTGAGGGGCCAGGTACTCGATGTCCAGCTGGCGCACCCGCTTGATCCAGTCATTCTTGGCGTAGTTGGAGGGCATCCAGCGCTTGTGGAAGTACTCCATGTGAGGAATATGGGCCTCAAAATCCTCCACGAACAAAGGCGGCTGCCCCGGTTCCAGAGACGCGCCGATATCCCCGGACATGAGAATCTTCAGTTCCGGATCGTAGATATTGTGGTTGCCGGAAGAATGCAGGTAATGGGCCGGTATGATCTGCAGGGACACGCTGCCCAGGTTGATCTCACCCCCGTCATCGGCAATGGGCACGTACTCGATATTGTTCATGCCAAAGTGGCGGATGAAGCCTTCCCATAACCAGGGCGCGTGCAGACGTCCTTTGGGAAGCGCCTGATCCCACAACCCCAGTGATGAAATGATGTCAGGGTCCTGATGTGAGGCAAACAGATCGGTAATCTCATGAATCGGGGCGTAATTCAGTGCACAGGCCAGCATGGACGAAAACAGCTCGATCCCGCCCGGATCGAGAATGATCATGCGGGTGTCGGTGCGTACCATGTACTGGTTGGTGTCAATGATCTTGTCCGGCTTGTCCGGATCCCGGCCACAGATGATCCAGCGGTGTGTCTTGCACTCAAGCAGGGTTTCGCTGTGCATGGTATGTTCCTTGTAAGCTAACTTCGACCAAGCATGTCCAGAATTTTCTTGCCGACCTTGATTTGCTCGCCGATCTCCCAGGCTGCTTCTTCGATGTCTGCCGCGATCACGAACAACGCCTGTTGAAACGGGCCTGCACGTGAAGCTTCGATACGGCAGGTGGCGACGATGGAGTTCAGCGCCCGGGTGCAGTCGCGGATTTCCTCGATGAGCTTGCGTAACTGATGGAAGTTGCGTTCGTTCTCTTCTTCCAGTTTTTCGGCTGAAGCTGCATATTTATCATACAACTGGCTCAATGCCTCCACCTTGGCATGGTGCGCCATGACGCGTCCCAACCTGTCCGCCATGGTGCGGCGGGCAATCAGGGTGACGGACGCCTGTGAGAGCTGGCGAGAGGTTTCGCTGATGCGGTTGGCGCAGTCGATGGTGTTTCTCGAGAACTCATCAATGAATTGCGTGATGCCGGAAAACCCCTGGCCCCAGGTGCCGGCCCGGGCAGTGATGGCCTGTGCATTTTTTGAAGATATGGAGATGCGACGAGCAATTGAAATGGTGCTCTTCAGCTCCGTGGCCAGTGTGGCGCTCACGACAAATCGCGGCACCGGGTGGCCTTCATAAGCGCGGTGCAGCGCATCAATGTCTTCCAGCGTCAGCATGCGATGTCCTTCCGGGGCGTCGATCCACTCTAAGGTATAGACGTTTTTGTGCAGGCTGCAAGTTGCCGCACACGAAACGTTACATATTTTCCTGCAGTTTTCGGAACCCTTGCTATGCTTATTCAGGGAAAGGGATCGAAGGGAAAAAGAATCATGGCAAAAATTCTCGCTGTGGACGACTCCGCGTCCATGCGTCAGATGGTGGCCTTCACCCTCAAGGCGGCCGGACATGATGTGGAAGAAGCGGCTGATGGCCAGCAGGCGCTGGATAAGGCCAAAGCTATGCAGTTTGACCTGGTGATCAGCGACGTGAACATGCCGGTGATGGATGGCATTACGCTCATCCGCAATCTGCGGCAGGAAGCGGCCTACAAGTTCACACCCCTGCTGATGCTGACCACCGAATCCGCACCGGAGAAGAAGGCGGAGGGCAAGGCGGCCGGGGCAACGGGCTGGATCGTCAAGCCGTTCAATCCGGATCAGCTGTTGGCCGTTATCAAGAAGGTGCTGGGTTAGCACAGCCAGACGGAGGGCGCGCGCATGAGCATTGACCTGTCCCAGTTTCACAACGTCTTTTTCGAAGAAAGTTTCGAGAATGTGGACGTTCTGGAGCAGGGGCTGCTTGAGCTGGATGTGGACAACCCCGATGCCGAGGCCATCAACACCATTTTCCGGGCCGCCCACTCCATCAAGGGCGGCAGTGGCACCTTTGGCTTTTCCGATGTGGCGGATTTTACCCACATCATGGAAAACCTGCTGGATGATATCCGGGGAGGTAAGCGGGGGCTGGATCAGGATGTGGTGGATGTGCTGCTGGGCAGCGTGGATTGTCTGCGCATGCTTCTGTCGGCCGCGCGTGAAGGCACCGAGCCGGATACGGCCGTGCGTGATGCACAGCTTGAGCGGTTGAAAGCTGCCCTGGAGGGCCAGACACAAGGTGGCGGCCTATCAGAAGGTGCGAAGCTTGACGTGCAGGCGCCCGAGGCCCCTCAGGGTGAACCGGTGCAAACGGGGTGGCGCGTGGTGTTCCGGCCCTTGCCCGAGCTTGCACAGCGCGGCAATGACCCGCTTCGCCTGATTCGTGAACTCAAGGAGATTGCGCCCGTCCAGGTCAGTTGTGACAGCAGTCTCATCCCCGATTGGGAGCGTTATGACCCGACACGCCTGGAAATGAGCTGGACGGTCGTGCTGGAAGAAAACGTGCCCCGCTCGGCGATCGAAGACGTGTTCAGCTGGGTCGAGGACGAGTGTGATTTGGCCATTGTGCCGGTTGTCGGACATGCACCTGCTGGCGGTGACACATCCGCGGCCAATGAGAGTAAACAGGCGGTGGGGGAGGTGGAGCCGAAAGGCCACCCCCCCGAGACAAGCGCAGAAGATGTGCAGAAGTCATCAGCAGAGGCCTCCGGATCGCCCGATCCGCGCCCGTCGGACCCGGTGGGTGGCGCCCGGCCTGCCGCCCCCAAAAAAGTCCCCTCGCCGACTACGACGGCCAGCCAGAGCATACGCGTGGATCTTCCCAAGGTGGATGCGCTGATCAACATGGTCGGAGAGCTGGTCATCACCCAGTCCATGCTCAACATGCTGCGTGATGAGCCGGCATTGCAAGGCTATGATCGCCTGCATGAAGGCCTGGCGCAGTTGCAGCGTCAGACACGGGCCCTGCAGGAAGGCGTCATGCAGATCCGCATGCTGCCCATCAGCTTCTGTTTCAGCCGCTTTCCACGCATGGTTCGGGATCTGAGCCGACAGCTGGACAAGGACATCGAGCTGGTCATGTCCGGCGAGAATACCGAGGTGGACAAGACCGTCATTGAAAAGATCACCGACCCGCTGGTGCACCTGGTTCGCAACAGCATTGACCACGGCATTGAACAACCGGATGTGCGCGAAGCTGCCGGCAAGCCGCGTACCGGCCATGTGTGGCTCAAGGCCTACCATCAGGTGGGCAACATCGTGATTGAGGTCGCCGATGACGGGGGCGGACTCAATCGGGACCGGATTCGGCAAAAGGCTGTCGAGAAAGGGCTGATTGCCGCAGACGCACGGCTCACCGATCAGCAGATTTACGAGCTGATTTTTCAGCCCGGCTTTTCCACACAGGAGGCGGTCAGTGACCTGTCAGGCCGCGGCGTGGGCATGGACGTGGTGCGCAAGAACGTTCAGGCACTGGGCGGATCCATCAACGTGGAATCCGAATCGGGCAAGGGCTCCACATTTACCATCCGCCTGCCGCTGACGCTGGCCATCATGGACGGGCAACTCGTACAGGTGGGTGAGGAAACGTACATCATTCCGCTGGTTTCCATCATTGAATCGCTGCAGCCCTCGGCGGACATGATTCATTACGTGGGCGGAGAGAGTGAGACCATCAAGCTGCGCGGCGAGTATCTGCCCGTGGTGCGGCTGGCGGATGTGCTGGAAGTCAGCCAGCTGCGCCGCCCGAAACTGCACGAAGGCATTGTCGTGATCGTGGAAACCGACAGGCGGCGCTACGGCCTGTTTGTGGATGATCTGCTCAATCAGCAGCAGATTGTCATCAAATCGCTGGAAGACAATTATCACCGGGTGGAAGGCGTCTCGGGGGCCACCATTCTGGGAGACGGACGCGTGGCACTGATTCTGGATGTGGATGCCTTGCACGGCATGATGGCGCGGGAGGTGATGCATGCCTGAAGACACCGTGGATGAATATCTCACCTTCTCGCTCGGCGAGGAGGAATACGCCATTGATATCCTGCGGGTGCGCGAGATCCGCAGCTGGGAGGCGGTCACCCGCATTCCCTTTGCCGAAAGCTGGGAGTGCGGGCTGGTCAATGTCCGGGGGGCAATCGTCCCGGTTGTCGATCTGCGCCGGCGGCTCGGACTGGCCGACACAACTTTTGACAAGCACACCGTGGTCATTCTGGTGGGCCGCCGTGAAGGCGAGCGGGACAAGGTCTCCGGTCTGGTGGTGGACCAGCTCAATGGTGTCATCGCCGCCGGGCGGACCGCCATCCAGGATGCGCCGCATTTCAAGTCCCGGGTGGACATGCGCTACGTTGCCGGGCTGACCGAAAGTGACGGACGCATGATCATACTTCTGAATCTGGATACCTTGTTGAACGCATCGGGTGAGGTGCCCGGTACCGCCGAACTGGAGGGAGAGCAGGCATGAGCATCAAACAGGCAATGACACGATTTGGCGCTGTGCTGGGCGTGGCGCTGTTGCTTTTGGGGATTGTCTCGGTCGTTGAACTGCAGGCGGTCAAACGTGTCGAGAAGGAAACGGAGGTGGCACTTGAGGCAGTTCGGGCCGTGACGCTCATGGACATGCACCATGAGGGTATCGAAGGCACTGTCTATCATTACCTGGTGGCGCTGCTTGAAGGTGATGTCCAGGAACAGGGGAGCGTGCGCGACGCACTCACTCAGACTATCGACGACATGCAGGGGCTTTATCAGCAACTGATGGACTTGCCCTTGTCCGAGCAGGAGCGCCAGGCCCTGAGGTCTCTGGAAGGCAACCTGAATCACTATTATCAGACCGCCCGACGGCAGGTACAGGCGGAGAACCAGGTGGCCTACCAGCAAGGGGTGGATGCTTTCAAGGAAGCATTTGACACATTGGAGACCAGTCTGGATCAGGCCGGCGAGGCCATTGAGCAGGCCGCCAAGGCGCAATTGGAAGAAAGCGCCGGGAGTATCGCACTGGCCGAGTGGGTCATCATACTGGGTATTCTGGGTGTCATCGGGTTGGCTGCCTGGAACCTCTGGAAACTGTGGCAGTTCCTGTCGGCCCAGCTCGGGGGTGAAGTAGCCGAGGTGGCCGGAATCGCGCGCCAGATTACGGAAGGCAAACTGGACATGGCGCTGGATGAGTCCCGCCCCGGTTTGTATGCCGATCTTCGGACGATGCAGCAGAAGCTGCGCATCCAGTTTGAGGAAGTCAGCCGTCTGAGACAGGCGCTGGAAACGGTGACGACCAATGTCATGGTGGCGGACGAGCACTTCAACATTGTGTACATGAACCCGGCTGTTACCAAAATGATGCAGGTGGCTGAGGAGGATATCCGCACCGTCTTCCCGGACTTCCGGGCGGATGACCTGCTGGGCAAGAGCATTGACCTGTTCCACAAGAACCCGGCGCACCAGCGCGCCATGCTGGAGAAGCTTCAGGGCACCCACAAGGCACAGATCACCCTTGGCGGGCGGCACTTTGACCTGACAGCGGCACCGGTAATTGGTCCCGGTGGCGAGCGACTGGGTTCGGTGGTCGAGTGGGCGGACATTACCGACCAGCTGAAGGTGGAGAAGGAAATCCAGGCGCTGGTGGATGATGCTTCACAGGGCAAGCTGGACACACGGCTGGCGCTGGAAGGCAAGGAAGGTTTTGCTCTGAACCTGAGCACGGGGCTGAACACCATCCTCGATCGCATGCAGGCCGTCTTCAACGATGTGCAGCGGACGGCAGAAGCCCTGGCACAGGGCAATCTGACTGTCAGCATTGATGCCGAGTACGCCGGCCAGTACGGCGCCATCGCCAATGCTCTGAACAATGCCGTGGACAAGCTGCACCACGCCATGGCCTCTATCGTGACCTCGACCCAGAACATCCGCCAGTCCATGCAGGAGATTGCCAGCGGCAACGCACAGCTATCCGAGCGGACCGAGAAACAAAGCTCCAACCTGGAAGAAACCGCCTCCAGCATGGAGGAACTGGCCAGCAATGTGCGCAATACGGCAGCCAATGCGCGTGAGGCCAATGAGCTGGCGCAAACAACGCGGCAGAAAGCCGAGCTGGGGGGCGAAGTGGTGCAGCGCACCATTGCCTCCATGGAAGAAATCAACGTCGCCAGCAACAAGATCGCCGAGATTATTGACGTCATTGACGACAT
>RFIV01000097.1 GCA_003695085.1 Gammaproteobacteria bacterium | reverse complement strand
GTACACTTGTTCCAGCTGCAACCGTTGGTCACCTGGAGAATGAAGGACCGCGCTTCGCTCGGCGGTCTGAATACGGGTTCGATATATTGCACCGGCAATGGCAGCATAGTAGTCTGACTCCTCCTCTCTTGTACCATCTTAACGGAAAACACCCCATGGATCAGCTGTCTGACGAATTCCCCGTGACCCGGCATACCCTGTATTTCAACCATGCCGCGGTCGCTCCCTGGCCCCGACGCACGGCCGAGGCAGTCAATGCATTTTGCCGTGAAAATGTAGAGCGAGGCGCGCAAAACTATCCTGCATGGCTCAAGGTGGAGCAATCTCTGCGCAGGCAACTCTCCGAGCTGATCAACGCTCCGTCACTGCGGAGCATAGCGCTGGCCAAGAGCACGTCCGAAGCCCTGTCATTGATCGCCAATGGCATGAGCTGGCAGAGCGGTGATGAGATCGTCATTACTGACCAGGAGTTTCCTTCCAACCGCATCGTCTGGGAAGCGCTGTCCGGCCAGGGCGTCAAGACCGTGGTCGCCGATATCACCCAAGCGACCGATCCGGAAGCCGAGATTCTCGCGTGTCTCTCACCTCGTACCCGCCTGGTATCCGTAAGCGCGGTTCAGTACGCCTCCGGGCTCCGACTGAACGTCGGCCGACTGGGTGATTCCTTGCGCCATCACCCCGCACTGTTTTGTGTTGACGCCATCCAGCACCTGGGCGCTCTGCCCTTCGATGCACAAGCCTGTCACGCAGACTTCGTGGTCGCGGATGGGCACAAGTGGATGCTCGGGCCGGAGGGACTGGCACTTTTCTATGTGCGCCCGGAGATCATGGACCAGGTGAGGCCCTCGGAGTTTGGCTGGCATATGGTACGCCATCGGGGGGACTATACGCGCAAGACGTGGCACCCCGCCGATGATGCTACACGCTACGAGTGCGGCAGCCCCAACATGCTCGGTATCCATGCATTGAATGCGTCATTGTCTCTGTTGCTGGAAACCGGCATGGCCCAGGTCGGCCGCATGCTGACTGATCGCATGAACCATCTCGCAGACGCATTGAACAGCATGAGGCATGTTGAGTTTCTCACTGACACGCGCCCGGAAAGGATGGCAGGCATTCTGACATTCCGAATGAAAAACAAGGTGTTGGAAGCTGTTCATGAGAATCTGAGTGAGCACGGTGTTGTCTGCGCGCTGCGCGGTGGCGGTATTCGTCTCTCACCGCACTTCTATACTCCCGAGAACCAGATTGATGAGCTGATCCGCCTCATAGCGGCCGCATAACCTTGACTCGTATCGCCTGGCCCGGGTACCAGATCGTCTCGGTCCGGAGCAGGCGCGCCTCACCTGTCATGAACGGTTCACCCTGATTGCCGGTCAGGCGCGCTTCCAGCGTGGCCACAAAGGGCATGTGGCTCACCAGGATCAATCGTTCCGGCACATCATCCCGATCCATCCTCCTGATAAAGGTATCCGGGTGGTCATCGGGTGTGATACCGGCCACTTCAAGGCTTCGGCCAGCAAGAACCTGACTGAGTATATCGGCTGTTTGTCGCGCCCGGACATAGGGGCTGTGCCATATGACGACATCTTGCCACTGCAAGGCCAGAAGCTGGCGCGCCGTTTTCCGGGCCTCCTCTCGCCCCGCCTCACTCAGTTCGCGAGCGGCATCCGGCTGAGTATAGGGGCCGGCATCTCCATGCCTGACGATGACCAGCTCGTTCATGCTTTCACTCCCTGGGCAGTATGAATTCAACGTCGCTGCTTTGCTGCCGGGACATGAGTGAGCGAATGACGTCTTCAATGGGTGACTGTTCGTAAACGATCTTGTACAGCGCCGTGACCAGAGGCATGTCAACACCCATCTCCAACGCCTTGAAGTGGACCGTTTTCAAGGTTTCCACACCTTCGGCCACCTGCCCCAGGTGGCTGACAATATCATCCAGCGTGCGCCCCTGGCCCAACTGATAACCCACCCTGTAGTTGCGGCTTTTGGACGAACTGCACGTCACGATCAGATCACCGACGCCCGCCAGCCCCATGAAGGTCATGGGGTTGGCACCCATGCTGACGGCAAAGCGACTCATTTCCGCCAGTGAGCGGGTCATCAGCATGGCCCGTGTGTTCTCGCCCATCTTCAGAGCCGCAGCCAGCCCCGAGACGATGGCATAAATGTTCTTCAGTGCACCGGCCAGTTCCACGCCATAGGTATCGGTGTTGGCATAGACCCGGAAATAACTGTTTCCCATGAGGGTCTGCACACGCTTGCGCAAACCTTCATGCGGGCTGGCAATCACCGTCGCTGTCAGGCACCGATCAAGCATCTCACTCGCGAGATTGGGGCCGCTCAGCACACCACAGGGGTCTTCGGGCAGCTCCTCTTCAAGAATGGCACTCATGAGATGAAAGCCTTCCGGCTCCACACCCTTGGCTGTGCTGACCCAGTACTGCCCCGGACGTGCGGCAGTCACAGCGGCCTTGACCACACTTCGAAATGCCTTGGACGGTACGCTTACAAAAACCGTTTCAGCAGCCTCCACACAGGCCAGCAGCTCCGTTGTTGCATGAATGCCATCAGGCAGCTTCCGCCCGGGAAAGTAGTGGGGGTTTTCGTTTCGGGTATTGATGGCCTCGGCCACTTCCGGATCTCTGAGCCACAAATGCACCGCGTGACCGTTATCAGCCAACACGGCTGCCAGGGCCGTCCCGAAACTGCCGCCTCCGAGCACGGCCACACCCTGAGATGCCTTTGACATATGCGTCTCTCTGTCAGTTGTTGGGGAGCATGATAACGGGCTGAATCAGTGGGTCAATTGCTTTGACGCGGCAGGTTCGGAGGTTACAGGACAGTTGGGCCCCTGCGTATCGCTCTCGAGCATGGCGACCAGGTCCTTGAATTCATGGCGATTGCGCTCATTGAGCTCCATCAGGATCCGGTGCGCACACAGTACCTTTTCCTTGACCTCGTTTTCGGTTGCGGTCAGAACAGG
>RFIV01000096.1 GCA_003695085.1 Gammaproteobacteria bacterium | reverse complement strand
GGTGAGGTTGGACGCGCCCCCGGGAAACTGCGACACCTGCATGGGGGGCTGCAGCTCCGGGTGCAGGGCCTTGAGGTGGTCGAACAGGCGCGCTTCATCCAAGGCCTCGCCCTCGCGCACCGGAATGGTCGGGTCAATCAGCGTCATGCCTTGGCCTCCCGGCCAATCAGCTTGTCGCGTTTGGCGGCGACCTTGCGTCCCAGGGTTTTCATCTGTGCCAGATAGACGCCGGGCACATAACGCTTGAGCAGCCAGAGGGCGTGATAGAACCGGTGCGGGAGGATGAAGAACTCGCGCTTTTCCACGCCCTTGTAGACCTTGCGGGCGATATCGTCGGCACTGAGGCGCGAGGTGGCAAAGAGCTTTTCAATCAGCTCCTGAATACCCTCGTCCGGCGAGCGGGCGGTCTTGGCCAGGTTGGTCTTGAAGAAGCCGGGACAGACCACGGACACGCCGGTGTTGTAGGGCGCCAGTTCACCCAGCAGGGTTTCCGAAACCGCCACCACGCCCGCCTTGGTGGCGTTGTAGCTGCCCATTTCCGGCGAGTGGAGCAACCCGGCCATGCTGGCCACATTGATGATGTGGCCGCTGCCCTGCTGCTTGAAAGTGGGGACAAACACCTTGCAGCCGCGCACCACACCCATGAGATTGATGTCGATGACCCACTCCCAGTCCTCCTCGGGAGCGGTATCAATCGGGCCATGGGTGGCGACGCCGGCGTTGTTGATGAGAATGTCCAGCCCGTCCCAGCGGGTGAGGATATCCCGGTGCCACTGCTGAATGTCCTCGGTCTTGCGCACGTCCACGTGCCGGTAGAAGGCATCGGTGCGTGCGGACAGCTCGCGGGCTGCAGCTTCACCGGCATCATCCTGTACATCCGCCAGCGCAACCTTCCAGCCGTTTTCGGCAAAGATGCGGGCCAGACTCAGGCCGAGCCCACTGGCGGCACCGGTGATGGCGACACGCTTTTCGGGGAAACGTTTCATGGTGAGGCTCCTTGTCTGTTATTGGTATTTTTTCAGTTCAAGCCGGGCGATCAGGCCGCGGTGCACTTCATCCGGACCATCCGCCAGGCGCAGCACGCGTGCGTACGCAAACAGGGCGGTGAGCGGCACGTCGTTGGACACCCCGCAGCCGCCGTGCATCTGAATGGCCTGGTCCACGATGCGCTGGCACAGGGACGGTGCCACGACCTTGATCTGGGAGATTTCGCTCATGGCGGCGAAGGTGCCCACCTTGTCCATCTTCCAGGCCGCATGCAGGGTGAGCAGGCGGGCCTGTTCGATGTCGATGCGGGCCTGGGCGATGATGTCGCGGTTGCCACCAAGATTCACCAGCGGCTTGCCAAAGGCCACCCGGGACTGACCGCGTTCGATCATGAGCTTCAGGGCTCGTTCGGCGGCGCCGATACAGCGCATGCAGTGGTGAATGCGGCCCGGTCCGAGCCGCCCCTGGGCAATTTCAAAGCCGCGGCCGAGACCGGCGATGACGTTCTCCTTCGGCACGCGCACGTTGTTAAAATGCACTTCGCCGTGACCATAGGGCTCGTCCAGCTGACCGAACACCGGCAGCATGCGCTTGATGTCCACCCCCGGCGTGTCACGCGGGACAATGACCATGGAGTGCTGCTGATGGCGGGGCGCGTCCGGGTCGGTCAGCCCCATGAAGATGAAGAACTCACAGTCCGGGTGGCCGGCGCCGGAGGTCCACCACTTCTTGCCGTTCACCACCACCTCGTCACCGTCGGCAATGATGGTCCCTGCCATGTTGGTGGCGTCCGAGGAGGCCACATCCGGTTCCGTCATGGCAAAGCCCGAGCGGATACGCCCCTCCAGCAAGGGCGTGAGCCAGCGTTCTTTCTGGGCGTCGCTGCCGTAGCGCACCAGCACTTCCATGTTGCCCGTATCCGGCGCGTTGCAGTTGAACACCTCCGGGGCGATGAACGAGTGGCCCATGATTTCCGCTAGTGGCGCATATTCCACGGTGCTCAGTCCGGGCCCGTACTCTTCTTCCGGCAGAAACAGATTCCACAGGCCCTCGGCCTTGGCTTCGGCCTTCAGGGTCTCCATGATGGGCGGTACTGTCCACTGCTGGCCCGGCTGGGCCAGGTGGCCAAAATACTCGGCTTCTGCGGGAATGACGCGGTCAAACACAAAGGCTTTGACGCGCTTGATGTAGTCACTGGCGCGGGGGCTGTGTTCAAAATCCATGAGGCGCTCCTGTCTGTGGCATTGGACACTACCCTACGCTGCCGCCTAGAATGATTCCACTGAATAGTATTCATATACCACTATGCATGATACGCATATCAATCGGCTGGACCTGAATCTGTTTCCGGTCTTTGACACCATCTACCGGGAGCGGAACCTGTCCCGGGCGGCGGAGGTGCTGCATCTGACGCAACCGGCGGTCTCGCGTGCGCTCTCCCGGTTGCGCGAGGCGCTGGACGATGACCTGTTTGTCCGACAGGGACGCGAGATGGTGCCCACCCCCCGGGCGCGGCAATTGATTGGCCCGGTCCGGCAGGCGCTGAGCATGTTGCAGACAGGCATTGGTGAAAGCCGGGTGTTTGATCCTGCCCGGTTGAACCGGACCTTCCGCATCAGCCT
>RFIV01000095.1 GCA_003695085.1 Gammaproteobacteria bacterium | reverse complement strand
TCGATGTACTGCTCGATGGGCATCAGCTTGCCATTGATACCGCGATACCACATATCGGAAGGCCATGGATCGCGCGAGAGACGACGTTTGCGATAGTTGCCCCGCTCGTCCCAGTTCTGGAAGGTGGACGCCACCGGATCCATGATCTTGTGGCAGGATACACAGGACGGATTGGTCAGGGTCGGCGAGGTATTCTCCGTATCGACCGACTGATCCGGACGCGCACCCGGGATCTGAAGAATGTCAGTATCCAGGAAGAACTGGAAAACCATCCGCGCACGATGCCGGTTGAGGTTGGTATCCGTGGTCGGGAACCGGTTCAGGAACATGGGCGTCGTGAGCACACCCGCGTGTGGAATCGGGGTTCCCGCATAATCGCCCCCGGCAATGGTCAGACGCACCGGCTTGAAGTCTGTCGGGTCATACTGGGCCAGCGCCTGCAGCTCGGGTGGCAGCTGGTCATAGCCTTCAAAGGGCGCCTTGTCCAGGCGGCGGAAGCCACTCACCGGCACGCCATAGACGCGCGCCGAGTAGGCGTTCACCATGGTGTAGTCCGCCGTCAGAATTTCCGTGAATGGCTTGTTCTCGCGCACCACGTAAGCAATCAGCTGCAGGGCCTCACGGGCCACGGCATCGTTGCTCTGGTCCCGCAGCCAGCCACGCAGGCGATCTCGCAGCGTCTTTTCATCGCCCGAGAAGCCCTCACTCGGCACCGCGTCGTTGTACCACTTGCGGTCAGGCCAGTCGCTGCTGTTCAACAGATTGAGTGCATCTTCATAGGGCAGATACTTGTCCTGATGCAGCATGTCATTGTAGATCTCCATCAGGCGCTCATAGAACTCGGGGCGGTTCATCAACGCATCCAGCTGCTGGTCGAGATCAGCTGCGGACATGGCACGCGCCGACCCATACCCAGCCGACGCGGTGGGTGTCGAGCCCGCCAGATTGAGCGACGCGCGATACAGGGTTTCTTCTTCATCTGCCAGCTCGAAGTTGGCCGCCACACAGGCCGAGGCCTCGGCTGCACTGCGACTGGAGAAGCTCCCCAGAATGTAATCCGCCACCTTGCTGGCGCAATCCACATCACACTGCGTGGTATCGCCAGTGGGCATGGTGGTCGCAATCCGGTTGGTCAGCGTATCCGCGTCCGAACAGGAGGTACAGCCGACCAGGCTCGGGCCACTGGCCGTGCCTTCACCCGTTGAGCCATGGCAGCTTTCGCATTGCGCTCCGTACAGCGCCTGCCCCTCGCCCGACACGACCGATGCTGTAGACTGAATGGCGGTAGGGTTATCACAAAGGACCGCCACGGCATCCGTTGAAGTTTCTGTTTCGGGCAGGCCGGAGTAATTACCCCCGCAACCTGCCAACACTGCCGTGACGCAAAGCGCCCAGAACAGCGCCGCCGTCCGCCTGGTGAGTTTCATTGTGTGCCTCCTTAGCCGTTGTACAGCTGATCCCACTTTGTTTTTGCTCTTTATCATCTTTATGCCACGTGCCTTGCGTGCAAAGCCCTGTATTCCCGAAGTCGCCAATCCGATCACAATTTGTTCAATTCATCCTGAAATCTGGAATTTGGCGCACACTTCTACGATTACAGACGCTTACACGCACGTTACACCAAGTTACATATTTCCTTTATTATCATTAGGTTACGTGAGCGAGGCACGGCAAAGAATCAGCCAGCTCAACTAGGCCGAACGGACTAGTTGCGGACAACACACTGATCTGCAAAGGGAATAGCGCCATCAGGCCAGTGAAATGGCTTTTGTCATTTTTTCAAATTGTGCGCCAGCACACAGTTATCTGAACAAAGGTTCATTTCCTTCCGGAGGCTTAGACTCCATCGTCGTGCTGTAATAAAATGGCGTCACAATTAATAACAACATTGCAATTGGGGTTACCGGACAATGACACACACCGTCGACGTCCACGACGATCACCTGATCGAGCTCATACGTGACTCGCTCGCCAGCGAGCAGCTGCAACCACGCACGGTCAACACCTACACCCACTGGATCGAGCGGTTTTTGTGGCTGAATCAGGACAAGCCGATCGAACGGCTTACTGAAGAGGATGCCAAGGGCTTCCTGTCCTATGTAAGGCAGCGGCTGAAGGCATCACGCGCCAAGCAGAAGCAGGCCATGTCGGCACTTGAGTATTTCTTCTCGGTTGTGCGCCCTCGCCTGCATGCACGGACAACTGATTCGAGCGAAGAGAATATGAGTGCCTGATACCGGCACTCAGTACTGGCGCGTCCGATACACCTGATTGTATGTGCGCCCTTCGACGGGCTGCATGCGAGGTCGCAAGTCGAATTTCACGGGAATGAAACGGCGATCCTGGTAGACAGACTGATCCGGAGCGGCATCATCGAGGCTTTCGCCCTCCTTGAGCACGTCCGGCACCTCCAGAGACTCCCCGGCAGCCGGCGCGTCAAGCGCACCCTCAATGGCCGTATCGGCCAGCGCCTCCCCTTCCAGTGGCTTGAAGCGAATGGTTTCCGGTGTGGATTTCTCGTATCGGGACAGGTCTTCGTTCAGGGGCTCCGAACCCGGTATCGCCGCGTCGTCTGCCAGCACGGAACCGGCCAGCCAGACCATCAGACCGCCAGCCAGCACCTTCAGTGTCACTTTGTTCATCCCCGTCTCCCTGCACAATCGTACCGCTTCCAATTTTTTGACGTTTCAGCCTGAAAATCCGTGATCCAGCGCACACCAGGCTACTCCTTGACCAACTCAATGCCAAGGATGCGAAGTGAAACAGGCTGAGGCAGGTCCGAGGGGACAAACAGATACACCGACTGAACCTCTGACAGGTTCAATTCGCGAGTCGCCGGTGACCGACGGATATCTGCCAGGGGAATACGCAGGGTCTGATCGCCGGCGGGCACTACCCGGGTGTGGTTGTAACGATCCCCCCAGACCTGCCCGCCCAGCCAATGTGTCCGGTCATCCACGCGCACAGTCAGGGTAACCGGGGCGCTTGCCTGCAGATGAATGGCCAGCGCGTCATAGCCTTCCCAGTCCGCAACGAGATGACGCAGCCAGACACCGTCATAACGAGACTGCAGACGTACCCACCAGGCAGGTTGACCCGCCACAACATCCGTCCGGGGTGGTTGTCGCCAGCGTGACGCACTTAATTCGTCCGGCGCACCGATCAGCACCGGGAACTGAACACGCATCCAGATCTCATCGACGAGATTGCGCCCGAGGGGCAGCAGCGCCACAGCCGCCACCACAAAGGCACCCACCCGCCAAGCGCGCACACGAGCAACGGCGCCCGCCACCAGCAGTGCACCTGCCAGGGAGTAGAGCACATCTGAAGCGGACGGGGTTCGTCCGGTCAGACCCTGCATCCCCTCCACGCCTGCTGCTGCCAGCACCGACAGAATGAGTGCACGCACGATGCCCAATGGCAGGAGTATCCAGGCAAGCAGGCCAAACACCAGCGGATGCCCCAGATCCCAAAACGTGTGGTACAGGCGGCTGTCAGCATGGCCGGGTCCGATGTCCAGAAGCAGCAGGGGAAGCGCTGTCGCCGCCAGCACCGCAATTCGCAGAAGCAGGCTGCGACGCCCCATCAGCGGGAGGCCGGCGGCGTGTAGTCTATGGCCGAAATCCAGTAGACCTGCTCACCTTGCGGGGTACGCACCACCACCTCGTCATCCACTGTCCGCTTGAGCAGGGCGCGGGCCATGGGCGAATTGACACTGATATAGCCCTTGTCCAGATCCAGCTCGTCGGGGCCGACAATCCGGTATCGCCTTTCGTTACCGTCCTCATCTTCCAGCGTTACCCAGGCCCCGAAAAAAACCCGCGAGGGATCATCCGGCAAGCGATCCACCACCTGAACCTCTTCCAAACGCTTGCTCAGGTAGCGCACGCGCCGGTCAATTTCACGCAGTTGCTTCTTGCCATAGATATACTCGGCGTTCTCGGAGCGGTCCCCCAATGCCGCCGCCTCACGCACCGCCTGAGTGACTTCGGGCCGCTTGACCTTCCACAGGTAGTGCAACTCCTCGCGCAGCTTCTGCTCGCCTTCGGGCGTGATGTAACGCGGCTGGCTCATGCGTCGGGCCCGCCCTTGAGCCGGCGCATCTTGGCCCGCCACCCGCCGAAAAAAGCGCCGCCGATTGTCAGCAACAAGGCCGCACAGTACCAACCGGTTGTGCCCCCCGCCATCATCCCGGCGCCCAGCTGCATGACCACCAGCAGGCCGACCATGGCCAGCACGTGCCAGTACTCCAGAAATCCTGCCTTGCGCGCGGTCACATACCCCGACAGCCCGTCGAAAAAGGTACCCACCGCCAGCAGTCCCAGATATAGCTGAGAATGTGCATCCGGGTTCATCAGCGCCTCGGTAATGGCCTGTTCGATGTCCTTCGGCGACATGCCGGCGCTTTCCAGACGGGAAGCGTAGAAGTTCACGACGACAATGGCGCCAGCCAGCGAGCCTAGCAGATTCACAATCAGGCCCGTAATGATGGCTCTGAAATTCAGTGTCATGGTCACCCGGGAAGCGGTTCATTGAAGGTCGACTAGTGTAACGCATTTCAGGCGGACAAAAAAAACCCCGGACACAATCCGGGGCAATTCAGGCAGTGGCTTACGCGCTCAACTCTAACCAGAGGGACTGCGGTATGAACTCCAACACGCTTCTCTCTGTTAACCATTAAAGCAAGAAGCACCTTGCCTGAACGTGTCGAAGGGATTACAGATCCGACAGGTACAGCGGTGGAGTTAGGTTGCGCTGCCTAATCGCCTTGAGTACGGTTGAGTCAGAAGAGAAAGAGGAACGAATGGGGTATCACCATCATGAATGTAAAAAAACTGGCTGATCAGCTGCTGGCCGGCATTGACACGCTGGGTTTCGAACTGGACCGGCTGGGCATTACGCCCAACTTCAACCGCCACACCGCCATCGCGTTCGTCATGGCAGAACAGAAGCGTTTTGAAGGCGAGCTGGACAGCGCCCAGGCTAAACTGGATCGCATCCGCTACACGGTGGAAAAAACCCGCCGTGACGCCGAGGCACTGGTGGAAAAGGCCACCGATCTGGCCCTGACCCCGGCGCGCACGGTACTGGAAACCGTCCGCACCCGCCTGAACTGAGATTATCAGGCCTGAGCGGGGGGCAAGCCCGGGGGGGCTTTCTGGCCCGGGAGTTCCTCGCGTTTCGGCGCCCGGTTGAGAATGATGTTGACTCTCAGACCGGGCGCATTATCGGTCAGCTCCAGCTGGCCGCCATGCAACTCCACAACTGCCTTGACCATACTCAGCCCCAGGCCATTGCCCGGTGTGCTGCGGTCCTTGTCAATCCGGTAAAAGCGCTCCGTCACCTTGTCACGCTCGGACTCGGGAATTCCGGCGCCCTGATCCCAGACGCTGATAATCGCATGCTTGTAGCCACGCAGCTGCAAGCCAATGGACGAACCTTCCGGTGAATACTTGATGGCATTGTCGAGCAGGTTCACCACGGCCTGAAACAGCAGATCCCGATCCGCCATGGCACAGATGCCTTGCTGAATATCCAGCACCAGCGTCTGGTTCTTCTCTGCAGCGAGTGCGTCATACAGTTCACCGCAGTCGGCCAGCAGCTGGCTCAGGTCAATGCATTCGAGCTGGGTAACGTACCCGCCACTCTCGATCCGGCTGATGCGCAGCAGGGCGTTGAAGGTATTGAGCAGCTGATCGGCCTCATCGATGATTTCGTGGATCTGGATCTCCACTTCCGGGCTGAGATCAGCCCGTGACAAGAACTCCAGCCGATTGCGCAGACGTGTCAGCGGCGTGCGCAAATCATGCGCGATGTTATGGGTGACATGACGGATGCCCTCCATGAGCTGTTCAAGCTGATCCAGCATCTTGTTCAGGTGCGCTACCAGCTCATCGAACTCATCACCGCTATGGGTGCGCGGTATGCGGGAGGACAGGTCACCCGAACGAATGCGGCGGGTGGCCTGGTTGATCACCTCCAGCCGGCGACGGATGCTGCGGCTCATGAACGCCCCTCCCAGCACCGCCAGAGCCAGGGTGATGCCTACCCCCCAGACCAGTGAACGCTCGATCAGTGCCCGCACGGCCAGCAGGTTGTAGATGTCCCGGCCTACCAGGAACTGGTAATGGCCCTGCACATTGATCACCCGGGCCCGTGCGATATGGGGCAGCTCCGAATCCAGGGTGGCGCCGGTCAGATAGAAACTGATCCAGCCCTCACCATCTTCCACCGCCGAAGGCCACTGCTCCAGGTTGCCCGCCAGGGGGAAGCCATCACGATTCACGAGCAGATAGAGTGCTTCGCCCTTGGGGTTGCGTAGCACCCGCTCATTGATGACGCTGATGAGCCCGCCCACCCCCTGTCGCCGGTACTGTTCGGCCAGCCCCTTGATCTCGGCCTGCACCGTTTCATCTATCTGATCGGACATGAAGCCGATGGTCGCCCAGTACAGATACCCCATCAGCAGCATGACGGACGCACCGAACAGGACGATGTAGACCAGTGTCAGCTGAAAGGTGGAGCTGGCCAGCAGCCGCGGAAATCTAGGGCGTTTCACGCAAGACGTACCCGGCCCCGCGGATGGTGTGCAGCAAGGGCGGATCAAACTCCTTGTCGATCTTGGCCCGCAGACGGCTGATATGCACATCAATCACGTTGGTCTGAGGATCGAAGTGGTAGTCCCAGACCTTCTCCAGCAACATCGTGCGGGTCAGTACCTGCCCCGGATTGCGCATGAAGTATTCCAGCAGCCGGAACTCGCGTGGCTGCAGATCGATCTTCTGTCCGGCCCGCTTGACGGTGCGCGCCAGAAGATCCATCTCCAGGTCTGCCACTTTCAGCTGCGTGACCACATCTGCCGCCTGAGCCTTGCGCCGGTTCAGGGCTTCAATCCGCGCCAGCAGCTCGCTGAACGAAAAGGGCTTGGTGAGATAGTCATCTCCACCCGCCTTGAGCCCTTCCACCCGGTCATCGACTTCGCCAAGCGCACTGAGGACCAGTACCGGCGTGTTCTTTCCCCCGGCGCGCAGCATGCGAATCACACTGAGACCATCCAGCCCCGGCAGCATGCGATCCACAATCAACGTGTCATAGTCTTCACTGGTGGCCATGCTCAGGCCATCATTGCCGTTATCTGCCCAGTCCACGCCATAGCCGGATTCCTCCAGCCCCTTGCGCAGGTAGTTGGCCACATCCTTGTCATCTTCAATCACCAGAATACGTGCCATGTCTCATCCCCTTGTGCGTGCAGCGCGAATCTGCTCGTAGGCCTCGCGTATCTTGTGCGTCGTTTCGTTCGCCAGTCGGATGGCTTCCTCCGGTACCCCCTTGGCGATCAGCTTGTCAGGGTGGTGTCGGCTGATCTGCCTGCGGTAGGCCTTCCGGACTTCTTCATCACTTGCGTCCGGGGACACACCAAGCACCTGATAGGCCGCCGCCAGCGTATCTTCCCGGCAGGACATACTGACCTGTTCACCATGATGATAGCGGTAGCCGCGCCGCGCGACCACCATGGCCAGCAAGGCCTCGAAGTGCCCCCGGCTGAACCCCAGCCGTTCGGCCACCCTCAGCAACACCGTCTGCTCGGAAGGGTGCAGCTCACCATCGGCCAGTGCCAGGGTCATCAGCTGTTCCATGAAGAAGTGCAGGACGGTGGCGCGTCGCCCGGCCTCGGCCCGGAACTGATCCACGACGGCATCCAGGTCAAAGTCATCCGCCTTGCCCTCGCGAAAGAGGTTGCGGGCAAACGCCTTTTGCTCGTCATCCAGGTCCAGTTCATCCATCAACAGGCTGGCCATGCGGATTTCGTCTTCACTCACCCGGCCGTCCGCTTTGGCCAGATGGCCCAGCACGCTGAAAAGTGCGCTGAAAAAGGCCGCCTGGATGCGCTCCTGGCGCTGCACGGCCCAGGCATCGGTGTCCGACAGCCCACGATCCCAGATATGACCCACGCCCGCGCCGATCAGCGCACCGAGCGGTCCCCCCATTGCCGCACCGAGCGCGCCGCCCAGCACCTTGCCCCACCAACTCAACGCATCATCCCCACTTTTTTCAAACGCTTACCATATACAGCAACGCGCGTTACTGCCATTACTGTTCGTTCATCGGTTTCGGGTCGCCCAGCACGACTCCGTTCAGGTGCTCCAGTGCCAGCAGCAAGCCGCTGTGATCGACCTCCGAATGCCCGTCCGCCACCAGTTCGCGATACATCTCCAGCACCCGCTGGCTCAGGGGCAGCGTCAGCCCTTCATTCCGCCCCTCATCCACAATCATGTGCATATCCTTGAGCTGAATGCGGGCCGGCGCACCCGGTTCGAAGTTGCGCCGGATCATGCGTTCACCGTGCAGCTCGAGTATCCGGCTGGCCGCAAATCCCCCCATCAATGCCTCGCGCACAGCCGAGGGGTCTGCACCGCCTCGCGCGGCCAGCAACAGCGCTTCTGACACCGCACCAATGGTAATGCCGACGATGGCCTGGTTGGCCAGCTTGCACAGCTGTCCGGCGCCTGGCGGACCGATATAGGTCACCTTGCCGAGTACCGAGAGCACGGGCGCCAGCGCCTCCACCACCGCCCTCTGCCCTCCGGCCATGATGGACAAGGTACCTGCCTCGGCTCCCACTGTTCCGCCGGAAACCGGTGCATCCACAAAATGTCCTCCGCCCGCTTCTGCCCGGGCATGAAGCCGACGCGCCCGCTCTGGCTCAATGGAGCTCATGTCGACAACCGTTGTCCCCGGTTTCAGCGCATCCAGCGCGCCCTGCTCTATCAGCACGGACTCCACTGCCGCGCCGTTCTCCAGCATGGTGAACACCAGATCGGCCTCTCCGACCGCGTCCGGGACCGAGTGGGCGACCTGCACCTTCAGCTCATGCGCCAGGTCTCGTGCTTTCTGCTCGGTGCGGTTCCACAGAACCATCTCATGACCAGCGTTAACCAGCCGGGTGGCCATGGGGCGGCCCATCAGGCCGGTTCCCAACCACGCAATCTTCATCAGGGACACTCCACTCTCGTTCGTCCAGACACCCGGGCGCAGCCTGTAATAAAACTACACGCAGGCCGCCCTCTCAGACCAGAAAATGCCAGATTTTCCGCAATTTGTAACCCCCTTACAGAACAGGCGGTCTTTCCTTGACTTCGGCCTGACTTATGGGATTATACGTACTCGAAAATCACAACTGGTACATGACTCAGCGGTCTACGAGGAAAATCATGCAAATCGGTATTGTTTCAGAAACGCTGGCGAACGAACGCCGCGTTGCGGGCAGCCCCCCGTCCGTGGAGCAGCTCATCAAGCTGGGATACGAGGTCGTGGTGGAAGCCGGGGCCGGAGAAAAATCCGGCTTTTCCGACGACGCCTACAGCGAAGCCGGAGCCCGTATCGTCAGCGGAGACGAGGCGTGGCAGTCCGATCTTGTCATCAAGGTCAACAAGCCCACGGAGGACGAGCTGACCCGGATGAAGTCCGGCGCCACGCTCATGAGCATCATTGCGCCGGCTCAGAACGAAGAACTGCTCAAGAAAGCAGCGGAGCTGGGCGTCACGTTGATTGCTCTGGACGCAGTACCGCGGATTTCACGCGCCCAGTCCATGGATATCCTCAGCTCCCAGGCCAATATTGCCGGCTACCGGGCTGTGGTCGAGGCCGCTCACGAGTTCGGTCGCTTCTTTACCGGTCAGATTACGGCTGCAGGCAAGGTGCCGCCAGCCAAGGTGATGGTCATCGGCGCCGGGGTTGCGGGTCTGGCGGCGATCGGAACGGCCGTCAGTCTCGGTGCAATCGTCCGGGCCTTCGATACCCGCCCGGAAGTAAAAGAGCAGATTACCAGCATGGGGGCCCAGTTCCTGGAACTGGATTTTGAAGAGGACGGCTCCAGCTCCGACGGCTACGCCAAGGTGATGAGTGAAGCCTTCATCAAGGCCGAGATGGAACTCTTTGCCCAGCAGGCGAAAGAGGTGGACATCATCATTACCACCGCGATGATTCCGGGCAAGCCTGCACCCAAGCTGATCACCCGTGAAATGGTCGAGTCCATGAAGCCGGGCAGTGTGATCGTTGACCTGGCAGCCGCGGGAGGCGGCAACTGTGAGCTGACCGTACCGGGCGAGCTGACCGAAGTTCACGGCGTCAAGATCATCGGTTACACCGATCTGCCCTCACGTCTGGGCAAGCAGTCCAGTCTGCTGTTCGCCAACAACGTCACCAACCTGATCAAGCTGATGACACCGGAAAAGGACGGTAATCTGGTCATCAACTTCGAGGATGAAGTCATCCGCGGTGTCACCGTTGTCAAGGCCGGAGAGATCACCTGGCCGCCGCCCCCCATCAGTGTCAGCGCTGCGCCCCAGGCCAAACAGGAAGCGGCCGCACCTGTGGCAAAGGAAGAGAAGCCGACGCCGCCCTGGGTCAAGCCGGTCGGTATTGCCGCGGCTGCACTGGCCTTTGCATGGGTGGCGTCCGTCGCACCGGCGGCATTCCTCTCCCACTTCACCGTGTTTGTCCTCTCCATCGTCGTGGGTTACTACGTCGTCTGGAACGTGACCCATGCGCTGCATACCCCGTTGATGAGTGTCACCAACGCTATCAGTGGCATCATTGTCGTGGGGGCACTGCTGCAGGTCAGCAGCGACAATACGCTGGTCACCGTGCTTGCGGCTGCGGCCGTATTCGTAGCCAGCATCAACGTGTTCGGCGGGTTTGCCGTGACGCAGCGCATGCTCAAGATGTTCCGGAAGGAGGGTCAGTAAATGTCTCAAGGTTTGATCACCGGCGCCTACCTGATTTCAGGCGTCTTCTTTATCCTCGCCCTGTCCGGCCTGAGCAAGCAGGAAACCGCACGTGGCGGGAATATATTCGGCATGACCGGCATGGCCATTGCGCTGATTGCCACACTCGCTCAGCCGCAGGTCGAAAG
>RFIV01000094.1 GCA_003695085.1 Gammaproteobacteria bacterium | reverse complement strand
GTTCTGAATCGCCTGGCCTGCAGCGCCCTTGACGAGGTTGTCAATGACGGACAGTACAATAACCTGATCCGAACCTGGCTGCTGGTGCACAGCCAGACGGCACAGGTTGCTGCCACGCACGGACCGGGTTTCGGGGAAGCTGCCCGGCGGCATGACATCCACCAGCGGTTCGTCGGCATAGCGGCGTTCAAACAGTGCTTGCACATCGTCCAGTGACGCCTTCAGCGTCGCATACAAGGTGGCTTCAATGCCCCGGATCATGGGTACCAGGTGCGGTACAAACGTCAGGCCTACCGGCTGGCCGGCCGCGACAGCCAACCCCTGCCGGATTTCTGGCAGGTGCCGGTGCCCGCTGGCACCATACGCCTTGAAGCTTTCGCTGACTTCGGCCAGCAGATTGGCGATCTTGCCCTGGCGCCCGGCACCACTGACACCGGACTTGGCATCAGCGATCAAGCGATCCGGGTCGATCAGGCCTGCTTCAAGCAGAGGCGCGAATCCCAACTGAACAGCGGTCGGATAGCAGCCCGGATTGGCAACCAGACGGGCGGCGCGTATGACTTCCCGATTCAGCTCCGGCAATCCGTACACCGCCTCCCCCACCAGCTCGGGGGCAACATGCTTCATGCCGTACCAGGTTTCCCACTCGGCCACATCCTTGATGCGGAAGTCTGCCGACAGATCCACGACCCTGACACCCGCTTCAAGCAATGCCCTGACCTGATGCATGGCTACGCCATTGGGCGTGGCAAAAAATACAACGTCGTTGCTTTCAAGTGCGGATTCGGCCGGCGTGGTGTAGGCCAGCTCGGTAACGCCGCGCAAGTTGGGGAACAGCTCGGCGACCGGCGTGCCGGCTTCGGAGCGAGAGGTGACGGCTGTCAGCGATACATCCGGATGCGCCAGCAGCAGTCGAATGAGTTCCGTTCCGGTATACCCGGTGCCGCCGACAATGGCGGCCTTAATCCGTTGTGTCATGTGTTTTGGCCTTTGCCTTGTTCTCGGGTTTGTTGAGGATGTTCATGGCCAGACCGTGGTAAATGGGCGTCTGGCAGATCAGGCGGGAAACACCGTTCGCGAGGATGGCCGCTATCATGAGCGGCAGCAACATGCTCTGCTCACCGGTCAGCTCCATCACGATGACAAATGATGTAATGGGGCGTTGTACCACACCAGAGAGAAAAGCCGTCATGCCCAGCACAGCCATGGCCTGCACCGGCACCTGCTCGAAGAACCCGGCGACCCATCCACCCAGACCAGCTCCGGTGGACAAGCTGGGAGAGAAGATCCCCCCTGGAATTCCACTCAGATAGGACAAGGCCGTGGCGATGAATTTGAGCAGCGGGAAAGCGGCTTCACCCGCTTCGGCGTTGACGGCCAGATAACGGCTGGCCTGCTCGTAGCCGGACCCGAAGGTGAGCCCCCCCGAGAAGACGCCGATTGCCGCCACCAGCAGCCCCATGAGCAGGGCCCAGCGGTAGGGTTGCGCCTCCAGAATCGGAGCCACTCGACGCGCACCTTCCTGAAGCAACAGTGAGAACAGTCCTCCGGACACGCCACCAACAAGTGCAACCACCAACAGGGCGGGCCAGTCTTCAACAATGTGCAGGGCTTCGCTCGTGACACCAAAGTAGGTGTAGTTACCGTAAATGGAGACAACCACAATACCGGATATGACGATGGCCAGGATCAGTGTCCCGCTGGTGCGTGCTTCGTATGCCTGGGCCAATTCCTCAATCGCAAACACGATTCCGGCAAGTGGCGCATTGAACGCAGCCGCTACACCCGCGGCCCCGCCGGCCTGAATGAAAGCGGTGCGCATGTACGCAAACTTGGGTCCGACGCGCTTGCCGATCTGATACATGAGGGCAGCGCCGATATGGACGCTCGGGCCTTCTCGCCCGACACTGGCACCGGCCAGCAGGGCCAGACTGGTGAGCACCATCTTCACGATCGCTACCGGCAACGACAGCAAGCGATCCCGCATGGCCGGGTGCTGTGAGCTCAGCGCGACCACAACCTGCGGTATACCGCTTCCGGCAGCCTGCGGGCCGGTCTTGCGCATCAGCCACATGATGGCCACAAACATCAGGGGTGTGGCCAGCAAGGGCAGGTAAGGCCACTCACGGTAGATGACATCAAAATAGTGGGCCGCCTCTTCCGCCATCAGAACGAAAAGGGAAATCGCGAGCCCCACCAGCAAGGCGCCCCCCCAGAAAATGACACGCAGTTTCCAGTCATCCTTGTGACCCAGGCGGGTCTTGATGCGGCGCTGATAATGATAGAAGTCAAATGCCGGCATGATTGAGGCGGGCCTCCGGGGCGGAAATCTGGTGATGGCGTATCCCGGCGATTATACTTGACCCCTGCTTCATTCCCAAAAATTCAAGGAATTTTCGATGCTTTGGCTCAAGGCTATCCATATCATGGCGGTTGTCAGCTGGTTTGCTGGCCTTTTCTATCTGCCCCGACTCTTTGTCTACCATGCAATGACTGAAGACCAGACCGGCAAGGACCGCTTCAAGATCATGGAGCGCAAACTTTACCGGGGCATCATGACGCCCGCGATGATCGCCACCTACCTCTTCGGGTTCTGGATCGTGGCACTGAGTCCCGGGGCCTACTTCGCCTATGGCTGGTTTCATGCCAAGCTGCTGATCGTGCTGCTGCTGACACTCTACCATTTCTGGTGCGGCCGCCTGATCAAGGTCTTTGCCGAGGACGCCAACACACGCAGCCATGTCTGGTACCGCTTCTTCAATGAGCTGCCCACACTGGGCCTGATCGGTGCCGTCATTCTGGTGGTGGTGCGCCCCTTCTGATGCGGCCGGCCGTTCTTGTACTGGGCGGGCTGGATCCCTCTGGCGGTGCAGGCCTGCAGGCCGACATTCAGGCAC
>RFIV01000093.1 GCA_003695085.1 Gammaproteobacteria bacterium | reverse complement strand
GAATCAGTTTTTTCATTTGATATTCCCTTTTATCAATCAGTTTTGTTGCTTAGATCAGTCCCGAAAGGACACTGCAGGAACCAGGTCTATTTTGGCGCTTGAAAGTATTTGACTTCTGCTTGCCGTTGTGGTTCGATGTAATCGTTTACGAAAACGCTTACATTGATCTCTGATCTGCCCCGTCTGATCTTCTTCGGGCTGTTCGGAGTTTTTTGAAAGCAAAGATGTAAGCGTTTACATGATGACGCCGGCCTGGCCGGATCCGACAAAAAAAACAACGGAGACAAATATGAAAAAGTCTGCTCTGATGTCACTGGGTGGTGCGCTGGTTCTGGCTTCGCTGCCGGCAGCGGCGCAGTTCGAATACCACGGTTACTATCGCGCCGGTGTAGGCGTGAACAGCGCCGGCGGTGATCAGGTCTGCTTCAGCATGCCCGGCGCTGCCACGGACATGCGCCTGGGTAACGAGTGCGATTACTCCTACGAATTTACCTTCCAGAAGAAGTTCAACACCGATCAGGACGGCCCCAAGTGGGATGCCACGGTCATGCTGGGGGGGTATGAAATCTTTCCCAATCACAATCTGGATGTTGGCGTTCTGCAAATGTTCGTCTCCGGCACGGATCTGGGCGACGGGGTGCTCAAGGGTGCAACCGTCTGGGCGGGCAAGCGCTACTACGAGCGTGTGCAGATGGACGTGAATGACCTGTTCCTGCTGCGTGCCGACGGGGATGGCTTCGGTGTGGAAGGGCTGGATGTGGGTGTTGGCCGCGCCGGCTATGCCATGATGTACCGCAGCCGCGGGGATAACAATACCGGGACCCTGGATCATCTGTTCAAGCTGACGGATATCCAGAGCAACCCCGATGGCAACCTGAGCCTGTACCTGTCCCTCAAACTGGATACCAGTTCCGATAAGAAGGATCAGAGTGGCAACGTGGTCACGGCGGCCAACGAAATCGAAGACGGCTGGCAGTTCTCCGTGATCCATCGCCAGCAGTTCGACAAGGTCTCCAACCTGCTGGGCCTGCAGTATGGCAAGGGCAGCCTGTCGGATCTGAACCTGTGGTCGGACGGCTCCGGCAAGGCCAAGGATTCCAAGATCGTGCGCCTGGCGGATGAGGCCGGTATCAGCCTGAACGACCAGACGCGCCTGTCCGTGCTGGGGCTGTACCAGAGGACGGACGATGGCAGCGGCAATACCACCACCTGGTATGAGCTGGGTCTGCGTCCGACCTATACCTTCAATGACATTGCCAGCGTCTCCTGGGATGTGGGTTACGACATCCTCAAGCCCAAGGGCAGTGACACGCGCAAGCTGCTGAAGAACACACTGGCGCTGGAGCTGCGTAACGGTGGCAACGCAGTCCCGCGCATCCGCTTCTTCTATACGTTTGCCAAGTGGAACGACGCGGTCAACCAGGCATCGGCCAATGGCCCGGTATTTGGCTGGGCAAGCGGCACCACGAATCCGTTTGCCGGTGAAACGTCCGGCAGCAGCTTTGGCGCGCAGGGCGAAGTCTGGTTCTGATTCCCCTTCTGTCTTCCTGCAGTACGGTTGTCATGTTGCCCCGCCTTGTGCGGGGCTTTTTGCATTCCGGGGTGGTCAAAGCTGATCAGACAGCCTTCGGGGCGTGGTATTCTCGGCACGGGCTGGGTACACTGCCATGCGGAAATCCGCATGGTTAAAGGGAGCATTCAGGCACAGATGGCAACCATCAAAGACGTATCCCGACTGGCTGGCGTGTCCATTGCCACCGTTTCACGGGTGGTGAACAACAGCGCTCCGGTCAATGAAGCCACGCGCGAGCGTGTCTACCAGGCCATGCAGGAACTGGGCTACACCCCGAACGTATTTGCACAGGGGCTGGTGACCCGCCGCTCCAACACCATCGGGCTGGTGCTGCCGGGGCTTCAGGGCGCATTCTTCAGCCGGCTCATTACTGCAATCGAAAGTACCCTGCGTGAACAGGGGATCAGCCTGGTGGTCAGTGTGGGCAACACCCGGCGAGACCTGATTCTCGATGCCATCACGAAAATGCGCGCGCAGCGTTGTGATGGCATCATGCTTTCACCGCACTGCCTCGGTGATGATGACCTGCTCAGCCTGTTCGACAGCCCGGTACCGCTGGTGCTGCTCAACCGCAGTCTGCCGGAGCATGCGGACGTGTGTGTGAGCGTGGATAACCGGGAAGGCGGTCGCATGATGACCGATTACCTCATTCGCCGGGGCCATCGCCGTATCGCCTGCATCACCGGCCCCATGCTCAACATGGAAGCCCGGCATCGTCTGGAAGGCTATCGCACGGCCATGCGCACGGCAGGCCTGGACATCAATACCGACTGGATTGTGGAAGGGAATTTCGAAATGCAGGGCGGCTTTGAGGCCGTCCAGACCCTGATGCAACGCAAGGCCGACGTAACGGCGCTGTTTATCGGTAACGACCAGATGGCAGTGGGCGCCCTGAGAGCGTACAAGGCAGCGGGGATCCGGATACCGGAACAGATTTCCATGGGGGGATTTGACGATGATCTGTATACGGATCTGCTGGATCCGGCCCTGACCACCCTGCATCAGCCACTGGAAGAAATGGGGCAAGCCGCCGCCCATATCATGTTGCACCGGCTGGGCCTGCGGAAGCAGCCGGTAGAGCAGACCATCTTCAGCCCCACACTGGTCGAGCGCGCCTCCGTGGCCGCACCGGTGGCCGAGACGGCTTGAGCCGCCTCCGGGCCACCCGCCTTCACATCAGGCCGCGGCTGCAGTATTGCGTCCGCTCAGCGTTTCGCCGGTGCGTGCATCGAACACATGCAGCGCATCCAGATTCAGCCAGGCTCGCTGTGCGGTACCTGGTGCGAACTTCATGTCCCCCGGTGCTTCGGCCAGCAGGGTCACGTCACCGGTATGCAGGGTCAGGTTGATGGCCGCCCCCAGCAGCTCCTGATCTTCCACCTTGAAATCCACCGGGTGCAGGTGTTCGGCATGGCTGGCACCTTCGAGCACGTGGATGTCCGAGGGGCGGATGCCCACCTTGACCGCCAGAGTTTCTGTAGCCTGGGCATGAAATCGTGGCGGCAGGGGCAGCGTCGATCCGCCTGACTCGATGACCCATTGGTTGCCGGCCTGCCGGGTCAGCACCCCGTCAAAGATATTCATGGCCGGCGAGCCGATAAACTGCGCCACGAACAGATTGGCCGGATGGTGAAAGACTTCTTCCGGCGTGCCCACCTGCGAAATGACGCCCTTGTTCATGATGACAATCCGGTCCGCCAGCGTCATGGCTTCGACCTGATCGTGGGTGACATAGATGGTGGTGGTGCCCAGCTTGCGGTGCAGGGATTTGATTTCGTGGCGCATCTCCGTCCGCAGCTTGGCATCCAGGTTGGACAGCGGCTCGTCAAACAGGAATACCTCCGGTGTACGCACCATGGCCCGACCCATGGCCACACGCTGGCGCTGCCCGCCGGACAACGCCTTCGGCTTGCGATCCAGCAGGGTGTCGAGCTTGAGCATTTTCGCCGCCCACTGCACCTTTTCGTCGATTTCGGTCCTGGGCAGCTTTTTCATCTTCAGGGCGAAGGCGATGTTCTCGTACACGGTCATGTGTGGGTAGAGCGCGTAGCTCTGGAACACCATGGCCAGATTCCGGTCTTTGGCGTCCAGGCCATTGACGCAGCGCTCACCGATGTAAATATCGCCGGAGGTCTGGGTTTCCAGCCCGGCCAGAATGCGCAGCAGGGTGGACTTGCCGCAGCCGGATTCGCCGAGCAGTACCATGAATTCGCCATCTTCAATGGTCATGGAGAAGTCGCGCACGACTTCGGTGTCACCAAAGGACTTGCGGATATTTTTGTATTGGACGCGTGACATGGCGAACCTCCGTCAGCGGTTGCGTTGTTTCAGATAGCGGGCAAACATCTGCGCGCTGGCCTTTGGGGTGCGCAGCTGGGTGTCATAGTCCACATGCACCAGCCCGAAGCGCTTGCTGTAGCCTTCGGCCCATTCGAAGTTGTCCATGAGGCTCCAGCAGAAATAGCCCCGGACATCCGCACCCCCTTCCAGGGCTTCACCCACGGCAGCCAGATGATGGCGATAATAACGGCAGCGCTGCTCGTCCTGCACTTCGCCGTTTTCCAGCACGTCGGCGCAGGCGGCCCCGTTTTCGGTTATGTACATGGGCGGGGGGTTGTATCGAGATTGCAGATCGAGCAGCAGGTCGCGCAGCCCGGTGGGGTAGATCTCCCAGCCAATATCCGTCAGCTCGCCACCGGTCTCTTCGGCCGGAACCGTGTCATACAGTTTGTCCGGGTCCTGGGACTGCTTCACCAGTGCCCGGGAGTAATAGTTGATGCCGAGAAAGTCCAGCGGTGCCTGAAGGATTGCGGCATCTTCTGCCAGTATCCGCGGCATGGCGTGCGCGTGCAGTTTGGCAACGATGGACGGGTAGTGGCCGGTCATCAGCGGTTCCAGGAACCAGTAGCCGTTTTCCGCGTTGTAGACTTCCACCGCACCCTGATCCATAGGCGTGACCGGATAGCCGGGTGTGAAGTTCAGCGTGATGCCGACCTTTGAATCCGGCGCCGCCTCGCGCAACCGGGGCACACTCAGGCCATGGGCGAGCAGCAGGTGATGCGCCGCGGCCAGGCCGTTGGCCAGCCCGGTTCTGCCCGGTGCATGAATGCCCCAGCGATAGCCCAGGTAGGCGGAGCAGAACGGCTCATTCAGGGTGCACCAACCGGCCACCTTGTTGCCCAGCGCCTTGCCCACTGCTTCGGCATATTGCGCAAAATACCAGGCCGATTCCCGATTGAGCCAGCCGCCCCGGTCCTCCAGCCACTGGGGCATGTCCCAGTGATACAGCGTCACCCAGGGGGCGATGCCCCGTTTGCACAGGCCGTCAATGAGACGGACATAAAAATCCAGACCCTTGGCGTTAATCACGCCGGGCTCGGGCATCACGCGTGCCCAGGAGACAGACAACCGATAGGCATCGAAGCCCAGCTCCCGGATGAGGTCCAGATCCTGGGGCCAGCGGTGGTAGTGGTCACAGGCCGGCTCGCCGGTATCCCCGTTCTTCACCTTGCCCGGGGTGCGGCAGAAGGTGTCCCAGATGGAATCCGTACGGCCATCCTCATGGGTCGCGCCTTCAATCTGAAAGGCAGCGGTGGCAACACCGAAGATAAAGTCGCTCGGCAGCTTGGCCGTGGCGGCAGAAAGATCATACATCGTTCAGAGTTCCTTGCGATATCAGTCTGATTAACCCTTGACGGCACCACTGGTCATGCCGGAAATGATCTGCTTCGACGACACGCTGTAGAACAGCAGAATCGGCAGCATGGAGATCGTGGTGCCCAGCATGACGGCACCCCAGGGTGTATTGGGCAGATTCTGGACACTGCGCAGCGCCAGGGTGATGACGTAGTTTTCGGTACTGTTGAGCACCACCAGCGGGCTGAGGAAGTTGTTCCAGAAAAACACGAACTGGACGATGGCCACGGTGGCCAGTACCGGCTTCATCAGCGGCAGGGCGATTTTCCAGTACGTCGTGAATTCCCCGGCACCGTCCATGCGGGCGGATTCGAGCAGCTCGCGCGGAATGGAAGCTACCACGTATTGCCGCACCAGGAAGATGCAGAATGGCGTGGCTGTGAACGGCAGCCAGACGGCCACGTGGGTGTCCATCAGGCCGAGGAACTTCACCGTCAGATAGTAGGGAATGAGGCTCAGTACCGGGGGGACCATCATGGAACCAACCAGCACGCCAAAGAGCAGATTCTTGCCCTTGAAGCGGTAGACGGCGAAGGCATAGCCGCCCATGGAGCAGAACAGCAGCGACACGGTGGTGCCCAGAAACGCCACGTAGAAGCTGTTGAACATGGCCTGCCAGAAGGGCATGATCTCCAGCAGCTTGGCGTAGTTGGCGGCCAGGGCATCGCCCGGCATCAGGGTGATGTCGGTGCTGAAAATGGTCTCACGGCTGTGCGTGGAGAGAATCGCCGACCAGAAGAACGGAAACACCGTCATCAGGGCCGAGATGATCAGCAGTCCCATCAGCACGATCATCATCGCGCGCACCACGTAGGGAGAGAGAGCTTCGATCCGGTTACGCATGTCAGTGTTCTCCCAGGCCCTGCCGGCCGAACAGTTTGAAGTGAATCGCCGTGAGAATGCCGATGAGGATGAAGAGCATCCACGAGATGGCACTGGCCACGCCCATGTCCAGATACTCCCAGCCAATGCGGAACAGGTACATGGAAATGGTTTCTGCAGAATGGCCCACGCCTCCGGTGCCCCGGGTCAGGATGAACGGCTCCTCGAACAGTTGCAGATTGCCGATGATGGTGAGCGTGACGGCAAAGAAGATGAACGGGCGCAGCAGCGGCAGCGAAATGTGCCAGAACCGGCGAAACGCGGAAGCGCCATCCACGCGCGCGGCTTCATAGAGATCACGCGGAATGGTCATCAGCCCCGTGGTATACAGCACGATGTTAAAACCGGTGTATTTCCAGAACACCAGGAACGCCACGGCGGGCTTCACCAGAAAGGTATCCTCCAGCCAGCGCAGAGGCATCACATCGGGCACCCAGCTGAAGGCCCAGCCGAACAGATCGCTTTCAGAAAGCGCGATGAGAAGCTTGTTGATGATGCCGGTATTCGGCGAGTACATGCTGAAAAACACCAGCGAGACGGCCACGGTCGAGGTCACATACGGCAGGAAGTAGGCCGAGGTCAGCCAGTGCCGCAGTCGCGAACCCAGCGCCACCAGTACGCACGCCGTGGGAATGGCCACCAGATGCTGGGCCAGACCGGAGGTGATGGCCAGCCAGACCGTGTTGTACAGCGCCTTCCACAGCACCGGATCGCCCCAGGCGAGGACGTAGTTCTCAAAACCGGTGTACTCCATGGAGTCCAGCCCCTTGATGGGGTTCCAGATGTGGAAGGACAGGTAGATCGAAAACAGCAACGGAAACAGCCCGAATACCAGAAACAGCACGATATAGGGCATGAGGAACAGGTACGGGGCTGAACCCCGGGGCGGGTTGAACAGCCGGGCCAGCCAGCCCTGTTTCGGGGTTTCGTGTGTCATGGGCGTATCCGTTGACTCAGGCGTTGCAGACATCTTTCGACTCGCATTGTCAGTCGGGTGAAGCGGGGGCGATCGCCACCCCCGCTGCAGCTCTGCTGCTGTTTACAGGGTACGCAGGCGACGCTTGAGCAGACGCTCGGCCTCTTCCAGCGCTTCGCGGATATCGCGGCCGTTGTCCAGCACTTCCATCAGCGCATTGTCCATGACAATGGAGCGCGCAATATGGTCGCCCTTGGCCGGCTTCACAGGCTTGACCTTGGCCGCGATCTCGGCAAACAGGCGACGGGCTTTCTGGCCGCCCAGGAACTCGATCGGCTCATCAAACATCGGGTCATCATAGGTATTGACGTTCGCCGGGAAGGCGGCAATGGTGCGGAAGGCCAGCTTCTGGATATCCTGATTCAGCGTCATGAACTTGATCAGTTCCCAGGCCTCCTTCTTGTGCGCGCTCTGCTTGGGAATGGCCAGGAAGGAGCCGCCCCAGCTGCCGTAAATGCCGTCCGGCAGGTTGCTCACCCGCCACTTGCCTGCCGTTTGCGGTGCAATCCAGTTCTTCAGGTGGCCCAGCAGCCAGGCGCCGGAAAGCTGGGTGGCCACGGAGCCGGATTTGAAGCCCTCGTACCACTCGTTGGTCCAGGCGCTGACACGGGCGTCCAGACCGAGGTCACGGATCTTCTTCGCGGTTTCAAAGGCCCGTATGAAGCGGGGGGAGGTGAGCAGTGGCTTGCCGTCGGCATCAAAGAAAATGCCATTGCCCTCTTCAACCGTCGTGGTGAGGATGGCCTCGGCGACATCAGCGGCGCTGGCAATCAGGTAAATGTTCTTTTCCTTGAGCTTCTTGCCGTATTCGATGTAGCTGTCCCAGCTCTTGATCACATCATTGATGTTCACGCCCATCTGCTCGGCGATGTCATTGCGGTAGTACATGACGCCGGGCCCCAGATCCACCGGCATGCCAAACTGGTGGCCGCTGGTGTCCTGCCCCTGTGCCCAGGCATAGGCCGGGAACTGATCCTTGTACTGACCGGCGTTGAAGGTCGTTGACAGGTCAACCAGGCCGCCGGACTGGGCAAAGGCACCAATCTTCGCCACATCCACCACCACCACATCGCCCGCGCCCGAGCCGGTGGCCAGATTGGTGGTGAGCTTGTTGTGATGGTCGCCCCAGTTGTTCATCAGGTACTTCACTTCGATATCCGGATGCACCTTTTTGAACTCGGGCAGAATCTTCTTCAGACTGCTGTCGAAGTCGGGAAAGCCATCGAAACGGATCTCCGTACCCGCCTGGGCGCTGCCCAAGGCCGTGAACGCTGCCAGTGTCAATCCAAGAAAGCGTTTTCTTATCATTGTTCAGTTCTCCATCTTCAGTATCAACAGTTTAACCGAGCGATCGCGTGGATGCCCGGACGACCAGTTCAGGCTGAAGGCGACCGGAAGCGGCCTCACCCTCTGCCATACCCATCAGGTGAAGTGCCAGCAGGCCCGCGCGGCGGCCCATTTCCCGGACGGGAAAATGGATGGTCGTCAGGCGTGGCATGACATGGCGTGTAAACATCACATCATCGAATCCGACGACCGAAATATCGTCGGGTACCGACAGCCCGGCCTCGCGAAAGGCCTCCATGGCGCTGACGGCAATGAAATCGTTGGCACAGAAGGCCGCGGTAATGTCGGATTGGCGTGACAGCAGCACGCGGGCCGCTTCGTAGCCGCCGTTCTCGGCGAAATGACCGTGTACCAGCCATTCGGGACGATAGGTGACGCCAAAATCATGCAGGGCGCGGCGATAGCCGGCGATGCGTTCATTGGAGTCGCACTTGTCCGCCGGACCCGCGATGCAGGCGATGTGACGGTGGCCCCGCTCCAGCAGGTGCCGGGTGGCCAGGTAGGCGCCTTTCTCGTTGTCCAGCCAGATGCAGTGGGCGGCATGTTCCGGCAGCAGGCGGTTGATGATGATCAGAGGGGGACCGTCCTGAGCGAGCCGGGCCAGTTCGTGATCCGGCAGTTCGTTGACATGCAGTATCAGACAGTCACAACGCCGCTCCAGCAGGAACTCCACGGCGCTGCGCTCTTCTTCAAGGTGGTCGTTGCCGGCGGTGACAATCAGATGAATACCCGCCCGACTGAGCACCCGTTCGGCTTCATGCATGATGTCGCCGTAGAACGGTCCGCCCAGGCTGCCCACAATCATGCCGGCACTGTGGGTGCGGCGTGTGACGAGTGACTTGGCAAGCGTATTGGGGCGATAGCCCAGTTCCTGAATGGCCGCCTCGACACGCTGACGATTGACAGCGGACACGCGCGGGTTGCCGTTGAGCACCCGGGAGACGGTGGCTTGTGAGACGCCGGCCCGTGCGGCCACTTCCTTTATTGTTGTCATCGTCAATTCATGTATCTTGAGATGTTGTGAAAGCGTTTACAAGGACTATACACCAGCTTTTGGGGAAATGAAAGCGTTTACTTTGTGGGTTTGCCAAGGCGGGCACAGTTTTGTCGCAGTCAATCTTCCAGGATGGTCTGCGGGCCTGCCTGCAAGGTGGGTTCGTAACAACGACCTAAAAACAACCCGGAGAAAACGATGAAAAAGGGATTGAGCCGGATAGTCTCTGTTCTGGCATTGGGAACCCTGCCACTGGCAGGGCAGGCCACTATTATTGACCATGACAGTTATCTGACGGATACCGCCACGGGCCTGGATTGGCTGGATGTCACACAGTCCTTCAACATGTCATACAATCAGGTGTCACTGCAATTGGGTGCAGGTGGTCAGTTCGAGGGATGGCGGTACGCAACGGGAGACGAATTCAATCAGTTGCTTGTCAATTTTACTGGTGTTCTCAACAACGGTTATGGTAGGACAGACACCACTGGCACAACACCCAGTGTCGATGGGTTGGTCGCCATGTTGGGCAGTACACTGGACGCATGGGAAATTCGAATTCATGGGAGTACCTGGGATGCTCAACACGGATACGCTGAAGGGGCAGGACTGGATTTTACTCGCGGGATAACAGCCGACACGGATACGTTTGGAAGGCACTGGATGGCGACAATTCGAGACGAGGAGCGCACGTCCATGCATGCTGCGAGGGATTTTTATATGGCTCATAACAACGCATTATCGGGTAACGCAAACAGCCTTCCCGTTGGCAGTTTCCTGGTACGTAACGCCGTGAGTGTCCCGGAACCTGCCTCCTTGGCAATGCTCGGCATTGGTCTGGCGGGGTTGGGCTTTTCCCGCCGCAAGAAATAAAAGCTCTCAAGCATCTGGCCCTCCCCTGTCAGTTGGAGGGAAGGGCCAAAGGCCGCATGTTGGGGACTCAACGCGCGCGACTTGTCGTTGCCGGACATGAGGCTTAGCCTGGGCCTCTTCCGAACAGTGAGCTGCCCGAGGCTGACATCAGAGCAGTCAGATTTGCTAATTCAATCTCGGTAACTATTCGCGGTGTGGGTTAGGGTACTCCGTGGCTCGGGCTGTGCGAGCCCGACAGCAAGTATGGATGTTGATAAGAACGGGATGACAACCTCATGAAAAAAATTACAAGAGTCTTGGCAGTGGCCGGCTTGTGCAGCCTGTCCTGGACGGCCGGTGCAACCATCATCGATCACGGACGCTATCTGACTGATACCGACACCGGGCTGGATTGGTTGGATGTGACGGAAACGGTCAATCTTATTGTGCCTGAGGTGCAGGCTCTGACATCAGCAGGCGGGGTGCTGGAGGGGTGGCGCTATGCGACGCGCACGGAATTCAATCAGCTGCTCTTCAACTATACAGGCGTCCCGGCCAATGATCCCTATCGGACAAGTTTTCCGGCAGTGCCTGACGCAACAGATGGTCTGGTGGACATGCTGGGGAGCACACTGGATACTTACTGGGTACATCACCGCGGAAATACTTGGGATGCTCTTCATGGCTACGCGGAAGGTGAAGGGCAAGACGAAGCGCGCGGGGTCCTGATTTTCGATGAATTAACCGGAAGTTTTGGCCAGGGATGGATACTAGATGCGGAAGTAAACGACTCGAGATTTGCCGCGAATCTGGATGCTTATGGCTCACTTTCAATCGCAGCTCCGACTACTTATGGTTCTGGGTCATACAGGATTGGACACTTTCTGGTCAGGGGGACGGCTACTGTCCCTGAGCCCGCCTCTTTCGCACTGCTTGGACTTGGTCTCGCAGGACTGGGTGTGATGCGGCGCAAGTCCTCGGCATAACGATTCGCTTCTCAAAAAGGCTACGCTGTCAAAGTATGGCACGTGGCCTTCGCCCGCTATCAGAGCAAGCGAGCAAGCCCGCGCGTCTTTGAAGAACCCAAGGATGCCTCATTTTGGTCGGGAGGACATCTCAAACTGTTCTTTTGTGGACATGTAACACTGTTGCTGACACTGCCTGATCGGGATATCCTAGAACGCCTAATAAAACAGCCTTTGGCCCTTTTTTGGCCTAAAGACTCTCGTGCAGTTTGTCAGACTCCACACGCACGCATGTCTGCCCTTCGAATGTGAAGGTCTGGCTACGAATGCCCCGATCAATAATCACGTCAGACTGATGCGCGATGTCGTGTATGTACTTTCCACTGGCATCGGACATTACATCCCGACGCGCGGACGTGATCTGACCACCTTGTTTGGCTGCAAGATCTGCCAGCGCCATTATTTCGAGACGATTGAGGTTTGCTTGGCCAGGCTTGCAGGCAATGCCTGTGTCCGGTTGTTTGTTCCATAGTTCCATATCGGCCAGACTGACTTCGCTCGCCAATGTTGCAGTTGCACAGAGAAACACAAGGGCGGATATGCTTATTCTTGTTTCCATTTTTTTCCTGCTAATAACCATCCTGATTACTCACAGTTTAATAAGTCGTCACGGTCAAAGCAAAAAAGTCAGTTTTTGCGACATGTTTCTCTGTTTTTGGGATTGCGTCTTTCGCTTCCCAGTGTAGTGT
>RFIV01000092.1 GCA_003695085.1 Gammaproteobacteria bacterium | reverse complement strand
GTACTGGAAATGCCTTCGGCCTATGAGGCGTGGGAGGTGAATCAGGAGCGGGCACTCAAGCAGCGCTTTCTTGCTGCAGCCCGTGAAAAGATCACCTGGCTGGAAAAGGAGGTGGCACGCGCGCGGGTCATGGGGCTGGATGCGGAGAGCCTTCGGGAAGGTGAGGAAAAGTTGCGGCGGTTGCGTGAGGCGGTCGATCAGATCCGGGCGGAGTACCCGGACCTGACGATCAGCCCGGAGGCGACTGAGCGACAATAGCTGAGTAATTCAGCAGCAATCACCCGAGCGTGCATCCAGGGTGTCTCGGGCCGAGCCGAAGGGCAGATCGGTGCCGCAGCCCTTGAAGATGCCGTAGTGGGTATCCCAGTTGCCGATGAACTCGAAGTGGGGGGCAAAACGCGTCTCCGCCAGCATGCGCCAGGTATTGCCGCAGACCGGAAACACCCGCCCGCGCTCGATGCGGTGGTGTGCATCCAGCTCGAACACCTCTTCATGGCCGGGTATGCTGCCCTTGTAGATCACGGCCTGACCATAGTCTTCACACGCAGGCTCCAGTCCCTCGATCTTGAACAGGCGATAGGTGGCCGAGAAAAAGCGAATGTGCCCGATCTTTTGCTCAACGGCTTCATTTTCGATGGTGATCGGGTGATCCTCGACCAGTCTGGGATCCCGGAAGCCACAGGCCTTGGCCAGTGTGTGAAAATCATTCCAGTACAGTGCGCCGCTCAGGCACTCGCCATAGAGTTCCTGATCCTGGCGCAGGGATTCAGGCACGCGGCGATCGGCATAGACATCCGAGAAATAGAGTTCACCACCCGGCTTGAGCAGACGCCAGGCTTCACGCAACACCGCCTCCTTGTCGGGTGAAAGGTTGATCACACAATTGGAGACGATAATGTCGAAGCTGGCATCGGGCAGATTCAGCTCATCCAGCCGCTCGATATAGCCATGCAGGAAGGTCGTGTTCTTCCTGGCGTACCCGAAGCGTTCCCGGTGCCATTCTTCAGTCGCCCGGGCCACTTCCAGCTGTTCGGGGGTCATGTCCACACCGACAACCGAACCGTTTTCACCCGTCAGTTGCGCCAGCACGTAACAATCCCGTCCACTGCCGCATCCGAGATCCAGAATGCGCATGCCCTCCAGCAACTGGGGCGCGACCAGCCCGCAACCGTAGTAGCGGCTGAGCACGTTATCGTGCACATTGACCAGTGCCTGGCGAATGGCCTTTGGAATGGCTCCGGGCGTACAACAGGCATTGGTTTTCAGATCATGGCTGCCCTGCAGCACCTTGCCGTAGTAATCCTGCACCTGATCATGCATGAATGTGTATCCTCTTTGATGACGTTGTGGCGGCTTCGACCGGCTTCAGTGAGAATAGTTCATAATCAGACGTTATCAGGCACGGGCAACGTTTCTTCAATGCGTCGGGCGACGCGGGGCTTGAGCTGGCCCTGATCTTTCAGCCAATGAATGGCACGTACCAGCGCCTCCTCTGTGGGGCGGGGCGAGATATCCAGTACCTGGCGCGCTTCAGTGGTATCGTAGTAGGCGTATCGTCCTGCGACTTCATACACCAGGTCGTAGGTGAAGGGAGGCGTGAGCCCCAGCAGGCGGCAGAGCCCGCCCACCACGCGCGCCACGGCCAGCGTGACCCCCCGGTTGAAGGGCAGATGAAGGGGCTTGATGCCCGTCAGGCGGGCGATCATGCGGCCGATTTCCCGCACGGGCAGATTGTCGGCACCCACAATGTAACGCCGCCCGGACTCCCCGCGCGTCAGGGCGTGTACGTGGGCACGGGCGACATCTTCCACATCCACCATGTTCAGGCCCCCGGGATAGGTCTGACCCGTACCGTTGAGCCAGTCCCGGACGAGCTGGTTGGACGGGGTGACACGATAGTCCAGCGGGCCGATGACCAAGGCCGGGCATATAACGACCAAATGAATACCGTAGTCCCGGGCAAGTGCCTGGGCACGTTTTTCGCTCAACGTCTTGGCCAGATAATAGGGGTTTTTGGCATCTTCGTTCCAGTCGTCTGCCGTGCGCATCTGGTCGGGCGACCAGGAAAAGCCGATGGAAGCCACCGAGCTGGTGTAGACGACACGCTTGATGCCATGAGCATGAGCGGCGCTGAAGATGTTCTCGGCCCCCTTGACGGCAGGCTCGACGATTTCTTCTGCCGTTCTGGCAATGGTCTTGTAGACTGCGGCCAGATGAATGATGGCATCACAGCCTTCTGCGGCCTTGAGCACGGCCTGAGCGTTCATCACATCGCCCCGGACGAAGGTGACGTTCAGACCCTCCAGTCCGCGCAGATCGGCCCTGGGGCGGACAAAGGCCACAACCTCATGCCCTTCAACGATGAGCTGGCGCACGACATGTGCGCCGATGTGACCATTGGCACCGGTAACGAGTACACGCATTGTTGTTGTTTGCTCCCTGTTTGAGTACGGGTTACTCTCAATGGCAGAGTACCTGACTCGGTGTCAGGTGCCAAGGGGAGCAAGAGGACAGGTATCATGTATCCTCCGCCGGAAGACTGGCCGACATGGGATGACGACGCATTGATTAACCGGTACGGCGGAAGGCTCGGGTGGTCCCACCTGTCCCGGCGCCTGGCGCTGGAGAGGGCGCAGGCGAATCTTTTCGAAGGCTTTGGAACGCCCTTCGTTCATCTCGAGAATCTGGTGAACCTGCCAGGCCTGCTCCGGCTCTTGCTGAAAGTCAGTGGGCTGTACCCCAGGGGCCGGAGAACGGGCTGTCAGCCCGAGGTGGTGGATCACCCGGTGTATCACCGCAAGATTCCACGTTCACTGGACGGCTTGCGCATCCTTCACCTGTCGGATATTCACGCCGATATGTCACCCGCCAATCTGCACGCGCTGATCGAAGCGGTCCGGCCCCTGGAATATGATCTTGCCGTGCTCACAGGGGACTACCGTGCGCGTACATCCGGCTCCTGGCAAGCCGCAGCAGACGGGATGCGCGCGTTAATGCAGCATGTTTCCGGGCCGGTGTGGGCGGTATTGGGCAATCATGATCCGCTGGTCATGCTCCCGGTTTTGGAGTCATTGGGCGTACAGGTTTTGATGAATGAAGCGGCTACCGTTGAAGTCGCCGGAGGCCAGCTGTGCTTTGCCGGTGTCGATGATGCCCACTACTTCTGTTGTGCCGACTTGTATCGGACGTTGGCGGTGGCGGATACGGAGTGCTTCACGATTCTGCTCAGTCATACGCCGGAGCTGTATCGCGACGCCGCGCATCTCGGTTTCGATTATTACCTCTGCGGGCACACGCATGGGGGGCAGATCTGTCTGCCGGGGGGTATTCCGGTCATTACCGAAGCGAACTGCCCCAGACGTCTGGTCAGCGGGCCCTGGCAGTGGGGCGGGATGTGCGGCTATACCTCTCGTGGCACGGGGATGTCGATACTCGATGTCCGGTTTTTCTGCCCGCCCGAAATCGTGATTCATGAACTGCGGTATGGCATGCCGCCTTGATTTACCAGGGTCTCAGGCGAATGCCGATGCGGTAAAGCCAGGGAGACAACCAGTGATTGATGAGAAAAAAGGCAGCCAGAATGGTCATCATGTGCCATGCATTGACGTTCAGTGTTTCATGGTAGAGCCAGAGCGGAAGGAGGACTTCCAGGGACTGATCCAGCACCGGGGCCTGATGGTGAGGTGGCCATCCGAAGCGGCGCTTGAGGAAACTGGTCAGTGCATCACCGAGCAGACTGACCAGGCCGAAAAGCCCGCCCTGGGTCCAGGTCAGGCCCACGAGTGGTCCGCCAAGCATCCCGGCCAGAATCCCCGCCAGCAGGCCGCGCCAGGTTTTCGATTCCCCCAATAGACGCTGCCCGTCGGGCATGACACAATGCGCGTCCAGTGGCCAGCCAAAGTGTGGGCCACAAAGCCGGCGGGCCAGCAACGGTGCGCCGTTGATGACCACCAGATACAGCGTAAGCGTGACGACTGCCATCCGTGGTTTCCTGTGCAGACAATGCCAGTGTAGGGGAGAGGCGAATGACCGGCAAGCGATGCCCGTGGTGCGGCGACGATCCGCTCTATGTTCAGTATCATGATAGCCAGTGGGGCCGCCCTGTTCTTGATGACCGTGAACTGTTCGAGAAACTGTGTCTGGACGGGCAGCAGGCCGGATTGTCCTGGATCACGATTCTGCGCAAGCAGTCCGGCTACCGAAGCGCTTTTCACCAGTTTGATCCGGAAAGGATTGCCCGTATGACCGAGGCGGAGGAAGCAGCGCTGATGCAGGATGCCGGTATCGTGCGCAACCGCCTCAAGATTCGTTCCGTCGTTCAGAATGCCAGGGGATATCTGGCGTTGCAGGAACAGGGATACAGCTTCCGGGACTGGCTATGGCGATTCGTGGATGGGCAGGTGATTGTCAACCAGTGGACCTGCATGCAGGATGTCCCGACGGAGACTGCAGAAAGCCGGGCGATGTCGAAGGCATTGAAGAAGGCCGGGTTTTCGTTTGTGGGCCCCACCATTTGTTACGCCTTCATGCAGGCCGTCGGGATGGTCAATGATCACTTGGTCACGTGCTCCGCGCATCAGGCATGTGTCGACGATGCCCTCAGGTTGGGCGTTTTGAGATGATCTCCATGGCTGCCAGCCGGTAGGCTTCCGCCAGTGTGGGGAAGTTGAAAATGTTCTCCACAAAGGTGTCAACCGGCAGCTCTGCCATCATGGCCATCTGCCCCACATGCACCAGCTCGGTCGCATTCTCGCCAATGATATGTACACCCAGAATGGCCCGGCCTGACGGGTCGGAAATCAGCTTCAGCATGCCTTCCTCGTTGCCGCTGATGTGCCCGCGTGCGATTTCCGCAAAGGGCGCGCGCCCGATCAGTACATTCGGGTATGCCGCGCGTGCCTGGCGTTCAGTAAGCCCGATACTGGCCAGCTCGGGGACGCCGTATATGCCCATGGGGATCATGTCAGGCAGCTCTTTGGTGCTGAGTCCCAGGGCATTGAGGGTGGCCCGGCGCCCCTGTTCCATGGACGTTGAGGCCAGTGCCGGGGGACCGATGACATCACCTGCAGCAAAGATGCCGGGCACCGATGTCTGCAGTCTGGCATCCACCGAAATCTGTCCGTTTTCATTCAGCGCCAGACCGGCATTTTCAAGAGCCAGATCTTTTACGTTTGCGACACGCCCGGCCGCGCACAGCAGCTTCTGAGCGCGCACACTCAGGCCATCCTTGCAGCGTACAATGACTTCACTGATACCATCGTAGGCAACGGAGTCCAGCTCTGTGCTGCCCAGCCAGCTTCCCCCCATGGCTTCGAAGGTCTGTACAAAGGCCTGGCTCAGGTCGCCATCCAGAAACCCCAGTGGCATGGGGTAGCGATCAATCATGGTGACCTTGACACCCAGCGCCTGAAAAATGGACGCATATTCGCTTGCGATGACACCTCCACCCAGCACAATCAGGCTCCTGGGCAGGTAAATCATTGACAGAATGGAGTCACTGTCAAAGATATTCTCGTGATCAATGGGAATATCGGGCGGATGCCTGGGTATGGAGCCGGTTGCAATGATGATTTGATCGGCACTCAGGGTTTCCGGCTCTCCCCGGACACGGATCAGCTCCAGGGTACGGGGCGAGATAAAGCGTGCACGTCCATGGAGCACCTCGACACCCTCGCGCTCTATCTGTTCTCGCATGTACCGGTCATGTGCCGTCAGAACCTGATCGAGTCGGGTGATCAGGGTATGCATTTCCGTATCTTCGCTCAGTTCCCAGTTGAGCTGCGAAGCGTTCTTGCGCAGGTTGCGGATGTGTTGGGCATTTTCTCTCAGTGTCTTGCTGGGGATGGTCCCGCGATGCACACAGGCGCCCCCCAGAACCCTGTCACGCTCAATCAATGCGACCTTCTTGCCTTCCCGGGCGGCTTGCAGAGCCGCCTTTTGACCGGCAGGGCCACTGCCGATGACGAGGACGTCCCGGTGAGTCATGATTTCATGGCCTCCATGCCGCTGAGGATGACTTCATTCTGATCCAGCAAGGCTTCAAATTCATCAGGATACAGATTCAGAGCCTCCAGAACGGGCAGGTCGGCCAACTGGTCACGATCCGGACTGTTCCAAAGGGTAAAGCACGCCAGTGCACGCGCTGCGTTGACAATCATGGCCTGATCCCTGGCGTGCCCGGCATGCTCCCAGTCTTCCTGGTACACAATCGCATTACGCACCAGAGAGGGCATTTCCCACTTCTCGAGGGCGAGACCGGCCGCTTCGATATGCAGTTCGTCTGCAATGGCGAGGACGATATCCTGTGTCAGGGCCAGCTTCTGCTGGGCGCCGACATCCACCATTTCCTGAATCACTATGGGGCGGCCCACGGAATGCAGCAGGCCACACAGAAACGCCGCTTCCACATTGCGGCGGGCATGGCGGGCGATCTCCTTGGCCCAGAGTGCCGTGGCCAGAGCGTGATCCCAGATCTCCTGTATGGTCGTCTCGAAGCCCGGGGCATGGAAGAGCCGTGCATTCATGGAAGCTGCCACAGAGATGTCACGAACAACCAGCATGCCCAGTCTGGCGATGGCCTGTTGCAGCGAAACGATCGAGGCAGTGGGTGAGTAGGCGGCCGAGTTGGCGATACGCATGACACGCGCCGCCAAAGCCTGATCTCCCTGAATGACCTTGACCAGGTCGGCCGCACCCGAATCGGGGTCCGCGGTGAGCTGGATCACCTTGTGGACCACTTCGGGCAGCATGGG
>RFIV01000091.1 GCA_003695085.1 Gammaproteobacteria bacterium | reverse complement strand
AGATTGCGAGGATCACCAGTGTATCAGGCGATTGGATCAGCATGCGCAGCGTGCGATCCTCGGGCCGGGGGGGCGTGCCCTCTGATGGGCAAAGGCGTTCAAGCCTTGCCCAGTGTCGCAGCGTTTCCCGCTCGGCAGGCAGCTGTGCGCGGGTTACCCGCTCCGGCATGCCCAGTCGAGGAATCATATGGCGCCAGATACTCTCTTCGTCTGCTCCCCAGTGCTCACGTTGCCATTGAGCGCGCTGGCGCCCGCGCAGGTGTGCGGGTGGATGATCCTGATCATCCAGCATGCGTGCCAGATACCAGGCCGGGATACTCCTGAACAGGGCCGCCCAGAACAGTTCATCGGCCTGTTTGGCGAAGTGGTACTGTGCCAGTGCGCGCGCAATATGGGCTGCTACGAAGCTGCGGCCCATGCGCCAGTGAAAGCGCCGCGCCGAGGGAGAGGACTCGGAATCTTCTATACGCACACTGCTCAGCAGGTTGCGCAGGAAGTCCACGCCCAGCAGGCTGAGTGCTTGACTCAACGTCTTGACCAGTGTCTCCTTGGCATCCAGTGCAGTATTGGCCCGGGCCAGCAGCTTCAGCGCAAGTACCGGATCTTCCTGGATTTCATCGCTCATTGCCTGAAAGGTACGCGGGGTACCGTCCAGCTCGGCGAGCAGGTCCGGGGCGGTGCGATTGGTCGAGGGCAGGTCTTGTTCGAGCAACCACGCCGCCCATTCTTCTGCTGAACGCTTTTCCAAGGTAGTGTCCATCCGCGCTTGTGATTCCGGTAAAAATCATCTTTACTAACCTATAGAAAATAGGCAAGTTTTTGCATTCATGCCAACCAGAAATTCTCCGGTATCGCCGGAGCAGGGAGTCGGGCTACATGCTTGTTATTCTGGGCGCCATCATAGTGACAGCGAGTGTGCTGGGTGGGTTTGTGTTGTCCAAGGGGCAACTGGCGGCCCTTTGGCAGCCGTTTGAAATCCTGATTATCGGAGGGGCGGCATTGGGCGGATTTCTGATTGCCAACCCCTGGAGCACCATCAGGAAGGTGTTTGGCGCCATTCCGGCGATGCTGCTCGGTAGCCGGTATGACAGGATGTTCTTCATGGATCTGCTCAGTTTGCTCTATGACCTGTTCGAGAAGGCACGCCGGCAGGGGGTCATGTCCATTGAGCAGGATATCGATGAGCCTGAGGGATCGGATATTTTTCTTGCGTACCCGGCAGTCATGAAGGCTCGCCCGGTTATCGACTTCATCACCGATTACCTGCGCATTGTCAGTGCCGGCAACATGGCGCCGCATGAACTGGAAGGGCTGATGGATCAGGAGATCGACAACCGTCTGCATGAACTGGAAAAGCCGGCGGAAGCGGTCAACAAGGTGGCGGATGCACTGCCCGGTTTCGGTATCGTCGCGGCGGTTCTTGGCATCGTGATCACCATGGGCTATATGGGTGGGCCGCCCGAGGAGTTGGGGCACCATGTCGCTGCGGCGCTGGTGGGAACGTTTCTGGGGATTCTCGCTGCCTACGGCTTTGTCGGGCCGGCCAGTCTGGCGATGATGAATCTGGCGCATCAGGAGATCAAGGCATACGAGTGTGCCAAGGCAGCCATTCTGGCCTCTCTGTCCGGGTTGGCACCCCAGATGGCGGTGGAATTCGGTCGCAAGGTGCTGAATACGGACAAGCGCCCCTCGTTCCTGGAGTTGAACGAATATGTGCGCTCTCACTGAGTAGTCATCAGCGGAGATCGCCATCATGATGGAAGAACAGCCGCCAATCATTGTTCGCCGGGTCAAGAAAGTCGTCGGGCACCACGGTGGTGCGTGGAAGGTGGCGTTCGCGGACTTTGCCACGGCCATGATGGCCTTCTTCCTGGTGCTTTGGCTGTCCGCCACGGCCAGTCCCGAGCAACGCAAGGCCATCGAGGGATACTTTCAGGATCCGATCGGCTTTACAGAAGGGGGCAGTCCGTCCGCCATTGATCTCGAAGGCAGCGTTACGGTGACGGTGACGCAAAAACCCGAGGAGGTGCCCGAGGATCAGCCACCCATCGTCATGGAAGAAAAAACGGTTCAGGATATTGCTCAGCAGATCGAACAGAAAAAACTGGAAGATCTCAAACAGCAGATTGAAGACAAGATTGATCAGGATCCTACCCTGAAGCAGTTCAAGGATCAGCTGTTGCTGGATATCACGGATGAAGGCTTGCGCATCCAGATTGTCGACAAGAGCAAGCGGCCGATGTTCGACAGCGGCAGCGCCGAACTGCACCCCTATGCCGAAGACATTCTGCGGGAGCTGGCCCGGGTCATCAACCGTGTTCCCAACAAGATCAGTATTTCCGGGCACACGGATGCCACGCCGTTCAGTGGCTCGCTGGGGCAGACGAACTGGGAGCTCTCGACTCAGCGGGCGAATGCCGCCCGGCGGGCGATGGTGTTCGGTGGATTGGCCGAGGACAAGATTGCACGCGTGGTCGGGCATGCTTCGTCGGTCCTGTTCGACCAGGAAGACCCGTACAATCCGATCAACCGCCGCATCAGCATCGTCGTACTCAATCGCAAGGCAGCCGAGCAGATACAGGATGCCCAGTCATCCGGTTCTGCACAGGCGGCCCGCAAGGCGCCCTCGCTCGAGGATGCTGCAGGGATCATTATCAAGCGCGAGAGTGCCAAGCCGCAGCCAAAGGCAGACGAGCTGAGCTGGTAAAAGGCAGCCTAGTTGCCACGCATATCCACTTCGCTCAGCGTCTGACGAATATGCAGGAAGTTGTCGAAGCGATCCGGGTGGATGTCGCCCCGGGACACGGCGTCACGCAGCGCACATCCCGGCTCCTGCTCGTGGCGGCAATCGCGAAAACGACAATGCCCCAGATAGGGTCTGAACTCGACAAAACCGGACTCCAGTTCCTGTTCCGTGATGTGCCAGAGCCCGAAATCGCGAATGCCCGGTGAATCCACCAGTGCCCCACCGCTGGGAATGTGGAAGAGCCTGGCCGATGTGGTGGTGTGGCGGCCCTTGCGTGTGTGCTCGCTCAACCCGCCAATGCGGATATCCTCATCGGGCAGCAGCATCTTGATCAGCGACGATTTGCCGACGCCTGACTGTCCCACCAGCACGGATGTCTTGTCCGCCATCAGGCTCCGGAGTGCTTCCAACCCGTCCTGGGTAAGCGTGGACGCCATCACCGTGGGGTATCCCAGCTCACCATAGAACGCCAGGCGTCGCTGAAGCTCGGGGTGTGATGGCAGCAGATCCGACTTGTTCAGCACCAGTGTGGCCGGTATGCCTGCAGTTTCAGCAGCAACCAGATAACGGTCGATCAGGAGTGGAAAGGGTTCGGGCTCTGCGGCTATCACCACAACAATCTGGTCGATGTTGGCGGCCACCGGCTTGAGTTGTCCGTAAGCATCCGGGCGGCAGAGTTCGGATCTGCGCGGCGCTCTGGCGACTACCACGCCCTGGCCCGGATGTTGGTGATCCTCGCGCCAGATGACTTCATCACCGGTAACCAGCGTGTCCACATTGGCACGGACAAAACAGCGCCATGTCGTGCTCCCGGCCGGGCGTGGAACGGGCTCGACCTCCACCTGCTGGCCAAAGTGGGCAATGAGCAAGCCCTTCTGCTCAGGTCCCAGATCGCCGGTTTCATCCAGTGCTTCGGCGCGGGCCTCGCGCCGACGGGCACGGTCTGCGCGTTCCTGCTGGATTTTTTCTATGCGCCACTTCTGTTGCCGGGTCAGGCGTCGTTTGGCCATACGTTGGGTTTCTCTCCGCTTGTGCATTACACTTGTGCGATGGCCCATTGTAAAAGGTACTGCAGCGATGTCACGTCAGGATAATCTGATCTGGATTGATCTGGAAATGACCGGGCTGAACCCGGACACGGATCGCATTATTGAAATTGCCACCATCGTGACCGACAAGGATCTCACTATTCTCGCGGAAGGGCCCGTGATGGCCATCCATCAGCCGGATGACGTTCTGGGGGCCATGGATGAGTGGTGCACGCGTACGCATGGCGAAAGCGGCCTGACCCGGCGCGTGCGCGAGAGTCCGTACAGCGAAGCGGATGCGGAGCGGGAAACGATTGCCTTTCTGTCACAGTGGGTGGACAAGGGGGTGTCACCCATATGTGGCAACAGCATTTGTCAGGACAGGCGTTTCCTGGCCCGTTACATGCCTGAGCTGGAAGGCTATTTTCACTATCGCAACCTGGATGTCAGTACGCTCAAGGAGCTGGCACGCCGATGGCGGCCGGACGTGCTGGCGGGGCTGACCAAGAAAGGCACCCATCTGGCTCTGGACGATATTCGCGAGTCCATTGACGAGCTGCGCCACTATCGCGAGCACTTTATTCGCCTGACGCCGTAAGTCTCTTCAGGGCCCAATCGATGTGGCGTTGCACAAGGGGGGTTACATCCGGCCGCCTGGCCTGCAGCGCTGCGATCACCTCGGGTGAGGCAGGACCGTTGCCCAGTGCAACCGCAATATTGCGCAACCAGCTTTCATACCCGGTGCGGCGGATGGCGGAGCCTTCCGTGTTGCGCAGGAACGCCTCTTCTGACCAGGCCCACAAGGACAGCAAGGTGGCCTTGTCCGCATTCAGCCGCGGATTGAAATCCGGCTGTGCCGTCACCTGGGCGAAGCGGTTCCAGGGGCAGACGAGCTGGCAGTCGTCGCAGCCGAAAATGCGGTTGCCCATCAGCGGGCGAAGTGCTTCGGGGATGTCTCCCCGATACTCGATGGTGAGGTAGGAAATACAGCGCCGTGCATCCACAATGCCCGGTGCGACAATGGCACCCGTGGGGCAAGCCGGAATGCAGGCGTTACAGCGGCCACAGTGCTGTTTTTCGAAAGGGGCATCAACCGGCAGCGGCAGATTCGTGAACAGTTCTCCGAGAAAGGCGTAGGAGCCGGCCTTCGGGTGGATCAGCATGGCATTCTTGCCAATCCAGCCCAGTCCCGCCTTTTGGGCCACGGCACGCTCGAGCACGGGGGCGCTGTCCACGAAGGCCCGGTATTCGGTTTCGGCGATACGGTCGCGCAACCACTCTGCCAGCCGGGCCAGCTTCTTGCGCATCATCTTGTGATAGTCGCGGCCCAGTGCATAGCGTGAGATGTAGGCCTTCTCCGGGCTTTCAAGCACCTTCTCGGCTGGCTCGGCTTCAGGCCAGTACTCCATGCGCACACTGATCAGGCGCAGTGTTCCGGGCACCAGAACATCCGGACGCGTGCGTTTGTCGCCGTGCCGGGCCATGTATTCCATGTCACCGTGGTATCCCTGCCGCAACCATGCTTTGAACCTGTCGACATGCGGGCCCAGATCCGTGTCGGTAATTCCGATGTGTGCGAAGCCCAGTTGCCGGGCGTGCTCCGCCAGTTGGGCGCGCAGTTCGGGCCAGAGCGGATCATTCGGGTCAGGCAGGCGGTGATGGGGCATGCGTATGCTCGGAAAATGAACGATTTCTTGCTGGTTGCCTTCAAATACAATAAGCTGGAAGCAAGCATTGAAGTGGATTATGAAAACATGCGGGCGCCCAGCATTCAGTACATGATACCGGAAAGTCCGGCAACACGCTGCCTGTATACAGCCGCCCAGACCCGGGAGCTGGACCGCATTGCCATTTCCCGTGGAGATGGCACCGGCTTTGATCTGATGGGGCGGGCTGCGCGTGTGGCGTTTCGGCTGCTGAGACAGCGTTGGCCCGAGGCACGAAAGATCGTCATCAGTTGTGGTGGCGGCAATAATGGTGGTGATGGCCTGGTGATGGCTGGTCTGGCGGCCCAGCAAGGTCTTGAAGTGAGTGTTCGCCGACTGTTCTCGCCCGAAAAACTGAAGGGGGAGGCAGCGGAAGCGTTTCAATGGGCGCTGGCGCGCGGGGTGCGGCCCGTGGCGGCGGACGCGGCGCTGCCGGAAGATGTGGATCTGGTGGTGGATGCCTTGCTCGGCACCGGGTTGGCCGGTCCCGTGCGTGCGGATTACGCCCGGGAACTGGAGCGACTGGCCGGCACGGGGGCTCCGGTGCTGGCCATCGATATTCCTTCAGGCCTGCATGCGGATACCGGGCAGCAGCTGGGACCGGTGCTGAGAGCGGATGCCACCATCACCTTCATCGGTATCAATCGTGGCTTGCTCACGGGGCAGGGGCCGGCCTGCACGGGGGATCTGTACTTTGACGACCTGCAGGTGCCTGCGAGTGTGCATGATGCGATTTCATCCGACTGGACACTGCTCGTGCCGGCCAACAGGGCTGTCGACGCCTGCCTCCCCACGCGGTGCCCGGCTTCTCACAAGGGGCACTATGGCAAGGTGGTCTGCCTGGGGGGAAATACCGGCATGGGCGGGGCACTGCTGCTGGCCGCGGGCGCCGCGTGTCGTGCCGGGGCGGGACTGGTTGCGGCCATCACCCGGCCAGAACATGTCATGGCGGGTTTGACGCGTTGGCCGGATGTGCAGTTTTCAGGTGTCGCGCGGGCAGAAGAGGCCCTTTCCCGGCTGGAATGGGCGGATGTCGTCGTGATCGGTCCCGGCCTGGGGCAGGATGACTGGGCACAGTCACTGCTGAATGCTGCCATCCGGTCGGGGAAGCCGTTGATTCTGGACGCGGATGCGCTGAACCTGATCGCCGCGGGCCAGGTGTCCCCACCCATGCATTCCGACTGGATCGCCACGCCGCACCCTGGCGAGGCCGCGCGTTTGCTGGGCCTGTCAGTCGCGGAAGTGGAGGCCAATCGTTTTTTGGCACTCGAGAATCTGCAGGGCCGGTTTGGAGGGTGCTGGCTGCTCAAGGGCGCAGGCCCCATGTGGATAGCCGGCGAAGACAGGGGCGTGGCTGCCTCGGCACACGCCGTGTTGGCCAAGGGTGGTAGTGGTGATGTGCTTTCGGGTATGCTGGGCGCGCTCAGGGCACAGGGGCTTTCCCCGTCCGATGCGGTCAGGGCCGGATTGGTGATGCAGCAGAAAACAGCCCGCTCTCTTGAGCGGCACGCGCCTGTCTGGGCCTGCACGGCCAGCGACCAGGTTGATGCGCTGGCACGGTTGAACGTGATTGAGGCAGTATGACGTTATCCTCGCATTACACGCTTGAAACGGAAGCGGATACCGAAGCACTGGCACTGAAACTGGCGCGAGCCATCCACGCGCCGGCCACCGTCTTCCTCGAGGGAACACTCGGTGCCGGCAAGACCACACTCGTGCGATACTGGCTGCGCGCGCTGGGCCATTCAGGCGCGGTCAAGAGTCCGACCTATACACTGGTGGAACCGTATGAGTTGCCCGCAGTGACCGTGTATCACTTCGACCTCTATCGACTGGGGGATCCGGAAGAGCTGGAATACATGGGCATGCGGGACTATTTTGACGGTAACAGTCTGAGACTGATCGAATGGCCGGCGAAGGGGCAGGGGGTTCTGCCAATGCCCGACTGGACGTTGACCTGGCGGGTAGACGGCGGGGTGCGTCAGGTGACGGTGAGCAAGCAAGAGCACGAAGCATGACCGAAAAACAGAGCATGAAAGGCGTACTCGTTTTTCTGTGCAGGCAGCTGGCGCTGTGGCTGGGGCTGCTGGCGGT
>RFIV01000090.1 GCA_003695085.1 Gammaproteobacteria bacterium | reverse complement strand
GGTGGGGACCGTGACCCGGGCCCAGCTGGAAGAGATCGCCAAGGTGAAAGAGCCTGATCTCACGGCTGCCGATATGGATGCAGCGGTGCGTACCATTGCGGGTACTGCACGCTCGATGGGTTTGAATGTGGAGGGCTAAACCGTGGCGAAGCTGACCAAGCGCAAGAAGTTGATCATGGAAAAGGTGGACGCCGAGAAGGCGTACACCGTAGAGGAGGCCGTTGCTCTTCTCAAGGAGCTCAATGGGCTCGTGAAGTTCAAGGAGTCTGTTGATGTGGCCGTCAATCTCGGGATTGATGCGCGTAAATCCGATCAGGTCGTACGTGGCTCTACCGTGCTTCCTCACGGTACCGGTAAAACCGTGCGTGTAGCTGTGTTTACGCAGGGTGCGAATGCTGACAAGGCGCGTGAAGCAGGTGCTGATATCGTGGGCATGGAAGACCTGGCTGAGCAGGTCAAGGCCGGCAATCTCGATTTTGATGTTGTGATTGCCACGCCGGATGCCATGCGTGTTGTCGGGCAACTCGGTCAGATTCTGGGGCCGCGCGGTCTGATGCCGAACCCGAAAGTGGGTACTGTGACCCCGGATGTCGAAACCGCTGTGAAAAATGCGAAGGCCGGTCAGGTGCGTTATCGCAATGACAAGGCGGGCATTGTGCACACCCCGGTGGGGAACGTTGAATTTGATGCCAATGCCATCAAGGAAAACCTTGAGGCGTTGCTGGCTGATCTGAAAAAGGCCAAGCCACCTGCAGCCAAAGGTATCTACCTGAAGAAAGTTACGCTTTCTTCAACCATGGGCCCGGGGCTCCAGATTGATCTGGGTGCTCTGAATGCCTGAGTTTTGGTGGTCTTGCGACATTGAGTCGTAGGCTGTCAAAGACCGCAGGTCCTCCCCGGAGGTTAAAGTCGCCTGCGCAGACGGTGTGAGTAGTTCACCTACAAAGCGCCGTGTAAGGGCCCGCTTCGGCGGGCAACACTGCAACGCCGGACGTGTCCGGCAAACACAGGAGAAATCCAGTGGCAATTAGACTTGAAGACAAAAAGGCGATTGTCGCTGAGGTTAACGACACTGCCAGCCAGGCACTTTCCGTGGTTCTGGCCGACTATCGGGGTGTCGCTTCCAACGACATGGCGGCTCTGCGTGCCAAGGCGCGCGCCGAGCAGGTGAGTCTGCGTGTGGTACGTAACACGCTGGCCCGTCGTGCAGTTGAAGGCACCGAGTTCGAGTGCATCAAGGATGCGCTGGTTGGTCCGACCTTGCTGGCATTCTCCATGGAAGATCCGGGTGCGGCTGCACGCATCTTCAAGGATTTTGCCAAGGAGAATGACAAGTTTGAAGTGAAAGCTCTGGCTGTGGGCGGAGAGCTGCTGGGCGCCGATCAGATTGATCGTCTTGCCAAGCTTCCGACCCGTGATCAGGCTCTGGCCATGCTGATGAGCGTCATGATGGCGCCTGTCACCAAGCTGGCCCGTACCCTGAACGAAGTGCCTGCCAAGGTAACCCGTGCGGTTGCTGCAGTGCGTGACCAGAAACAAGCGGCGAATTAATTTTTAACCAGGAGAAACTACAAATGGCTCTGTCAAAAGACGATATTCTGAATGCAATCGCTGAAATGAGCGTGATGGACGTTGTCGAGCTCGTTGAGGCAATGGAAGAAAAGTTTGGTGTGTCTGCTGCGGCTGCAGTAGCTGTTGCACCGGCTGCAGGTGGTGACGCTGGCGCTGCAGCTGCAGAAGAGAAGACTGAATTCGATCTGGTTTTGACTTCTGCTGGCGAAAAGAAAGTGAACGTCATCAAGGTGGTTCGTGCAATCACTGGTCTGGGTCTGAAAGAAGCCAAGGCCATGGTTGACGGTGCTCCGGCTACCATCAAGGAAGCCATGAGCAAGGAAGACGCCGAGAAAGCAAAGGCGGAACTCGAGGAAGCGGGTGCGTCTGTCGAGCTCAAGTAATCAGCTCGAAAAAAGCGAAACTGGCTGGCGTGCGCAGCGCGCCGGCCTTTTTCCGTTGTAACAACGCCCATTCAAGTCCTCTGTTCCAGGGGCAAAGCCGAAATGTCAGTGACATAGCTGGGGAAAATCGATGACATATTCCTACACAGAAAAAAAGCGTATCCGTAAAGAGTTCGGGAAGCTCCCGGTCGTCATGGATGTGCCTTATCTGCTCTCCATCCAGTTAGATTCCTATCGCGATTTTCTTCAGGATGGTGTTTCCCCTGAAGAGCGGATGGAAGTCGGCTTGCATGCAGCCTTCAAGTCCGTATTTCCCATCTCCAGCTTCTCCGGTAACGCAGCACTGGAATATGTCAGCTATCGGCTGGGCGATCCGGTATTTGATGTCAAGGAATGCCAGTTGCGCGGTGCGACTTACTCTGCCCCCTTGCGGGTAAAGGTTCGCCTGGTGATCTATGACAAGGACTCCAGCAACAAGGCGATCAAGGATATCAAGGAGCAGGAAGTTTACATGGGCGAAATTCCGCTCATGACCGAAAACGGAACTTTTGTCATCAACGGCACCGAAAGGGTGATCGTTTCCCAGCTGCATCGTTCGCCGGGCGTGTTTTTCGATCACGACAAGGGCAAGACCCACTCCTCAGGCAAGCTTCTGCATTCGGCGCGCGTGATTCCCTACCGCGGGTCGTGGCTGGATTTCGAATTTGACCCGAAGGATTGTGTATTCGTTCGGATCGACCGCCGTCGCAAATTGCCGGCCACCATCCTGCTGCGCGCGCTGGGTTACGACTCCGAAGAAATCCTCGGCATGTTCTTCGAGACTTCCCGCTTTACATTGAAAGAAGACAGTGCACTGCTTGAGCTGGTGCCCAGCCGTCTGCGGGGCGAAATTGCCACATTCGAAATTCGTGATCCGGACGGCAACGTCATCGTCGAGGAAGGCCGCCGTATTACTGCCCGGCATATTCGCCAGGCGGAAAAGCTTGGCATGAAAGAGCTCGAAGTGCCGCTGACCTATCTGTATGGCAAGGTACTGGCCCATAACATTGTCGACAAGGAAAGCGGTGAGATTCTGTTCGAGTGCAATACCGAGCTGACGGAAGAGGTCGTGGCCAAGCTCTTCGAAGCAGGTGTCACCGAAATCGAAACCCTGTATACGAATGATCTGGACTGCGGGCCGTTCATTTCCGATACGCTGCGCATCGATCCCACGCGTACCCAGCTCGAAGCGCTGGTAGAAATCTATCGCATGATGCGTCCGGGCGAGCCGCCGACCAAGGAGTCTGCGGAAAACCTCTTCAACAATCTCTTTTTCAGCGAAGAGCGTTACGACCTGTCTGCCGTCGGGCGGATGAAGTTCAATCGACGCCTGGGCCGCAATGATCCGACCGGGCCGGGCACGCTTGACAATCAGGACATCATTGACGTTCTCAAGACGCTGATCGATATCCGCAATGGCAAGGGCCAGGTGGACGATATTGACCATCTGGGAAATCGCCGTATCCGCTCCGTTGGTGAAATGGCGGAGAACCAGTTCCGTGTGGGCCTCGTGCGTGTTGAGCGGGCCGTCAAGGAACGCCTGAGCATGGCAGAGTCCGAGGGGCTGATGCCGCAGGATCTGATCAACGCCAAGCCCGTGGCGGCTGCCATCAAGGAGTTTTTCGGTTCGTCGCAGCTGTCCCAGTTCATGGATCAGAACAACCCGCTGTCAGAGGTCACTCACAAGCGACGGGTATCGGCGTTGGGACCGGGTGGTCTGACGCGCGAGCGGGCGGGCTTTGAGGTGCGGGACGTTCATCCTACCCACTATGGCCGCCTGTGTCCGATCGAGACGCCGGAAGGACCGAACATTGGTCTGATCAACTCGTTGGCAACCTACAGCCGTACCAACGAGTATGGCTTCCTGGAGACCCCTTACCGCAAGGTGGTGGATGGAAAGGTCACGGATGAAATTGAATACCTGTCAGCCATTGATGAAGCAGAACAGGTTATCGCGCAGGCCAGCGCCCAGGTAGATGAAGAAGGGCGTCTGGTCGAAGAGCTGGTCACTGTCCGTCATCAGAATGAAACAACCGTCATGCCGCCCGAGCGGGTGAGCTATATGGACGTGTCACCACGGCAGGTTGTATCAGTGGCCGCATCCCTGATCCCGTTCCTTGAGCACGACGATGCCAACCGTGCACTCATGGGGTCCAACATGCAGCGTCAGGCCGTTCCGACGCTCAAGGCGGACAAGCCTCTGGTCGGTACGGGTTTCGAACGCTACGTGGCTCAGGACTCCGGTGTGTGTGCGGTCGCGAAACGTGGCGGTGTCATCGTCAATGTGGATGCCGCGCGAATCGTTGTGCGCGTCAATGAAGATGAGGTGGGTGAAAACGACGCAGGCGTCGATATTTACAACCTGACCAAGTATACGCGCTCCAACCAGAATACCTGTATCAACCAGCGGCCGATTGTCAAGGAAGGTGATGTGGTCTCGCGCGGGGATATTCTGGCGGATGGTCCTTCCGTGGATCTCGGGGAGCTGGCCCTGGGGCAAAACATGCGCATCGCGTTCATGCCCTGGAACGGTTACAACTTCGAGGACTCCATTCTGCTGTCAGAGCGTGTGGTGCAGGAAGATCGACTGACCACCATTCACATTCAGGAACTGTCATGTATCGCCCGTGACACCAAGTTGGGGCCTGAGGAAATTACCGCTGATATCCCGAACGTGGGAGAAAGTGCCCTGTCCAAGCTGGATGAGTCCGGCATTATCTATATTGGTGCGGAAGTTGAACCGGGTGACATTCTTGTCGGCAAGGTGACGCCCAAGGGCGAAACCCAGCTGACCCCGGAAGAGAAGCTGCTGCGCGCGATCTTTGGCGAAAAGGCGTCAGACGTGAAGGATACCTCGCTGCGCGTGGGTACCGGCGTGCGCGGGACAGTGATTGACGTTCAGGTCTTTACGCGCGACGGCGTGGAAAAGGATCAGCGTTCGCGTGAAATTGAAAAGGCCGAGCTCGACAAGTATCGCAAGGACCTGAATGATGAGTACCGCATTGTCGAAGGTGCGATCTACCGTCGTCTGCGTGATGCATTGACCGGACAGCCGGTCATTTCCGGCCCGGGTCTGTCCAAGGGCGATGTGCTGACCGAAGCGCACCTCAACGCGTACGAGAAGGACGAGTGGTTCAAGCTCAAGATGGCAGATGATGCGCTCAACGATCTGCTCGCGAATTCAGAGAATCAGTTGGCTGAGCGCAAGGCCTCCATTGAAGAGCGGTTCGATATCAAGAAGCGCAAGCTGTCCAATGGCGACGATCTCGCGCCGGGCGTGCTCAAGGTGGTGAAGGTCTACCTGGCTGTTAAGCGTCGCATTCAGCCGGGTGACAAGATGGCAGGTCGTCACGGAAACAAGGGTGTTATTTCCGCGATCATGCCGGTCGAAGACATGCCCTATGACGAAAACGGCGAGCCGGTGGATATTGTCCTGAACCCGCTGGGTGTACCGTCACGTATGAACGTGGGGCAGGTACTTGAAACCCACCTTGGCGCCGCAGCCAAGGGGCTGGGTGACCGGATCAATGCCATGCTGCGCGAGCAGCGTCGCATCGCCGAGATTCGTGACTTCCTCAAGCAGATCTACTGTGAGATTGGTGACAAGACGGAAGACATTGACAGCCTCTCGGACGAAGAACTGCTGGAGCTGGCCAATAACCTCAAGGATGGCGTGCCGATCGCGACACCCGCGTTCGATGGTGCCCGCGAAGAGGAAATCAAGAAGATGCTGCGTCTGGCCGGGCTGGATGACAGCGGTCAGGTGCGGCTGTTCGATGGGCGAACCGGCGATGAGTTCCACCGTAAGGTCACGGTGGGCTACATGTACATGCTCAAGCTGAACCACCTGGTGGACGACAAGATGCATGCGCGTTCAACCGGGTCCTACAGCCTGGTTACTCAGCAACCGCTGGGAGGCAAGGCTCAGTTTGGTGGTCAGCGCTTTGGTGAGATGGAAGTGTGGGCACTGGAGGCCTATGGCGCCGCCTACACCCTGCAGGAGATGTTGACGGTCAAGTCGGACGATGTGGCCGGACGGACCAAGATGTACAAGAACATTGTCGATGGCGATCATCGCATGGAACCGGGCATGCCCGAGTCCTTCAATGTGCTTGTCAAGGAGATCCGATCTCTCGGCATCGACATCGAACTGGAAACCGAATAACTGGATTGACCCCGGGGAGCTCCGGCTCCCCGCATGCATCAGAGGCCCGAGCCCATGAAAGATTTGCTCAAAGACATACGCAAAGAGAACCACGCCAACGAGTTTGATGTCATTCGCATCGGACTTGCCTCGCCGGACATGATCCGGTCCTGGTCATTCGGTGAAGTCAAGAAGCCGGAGACCATCAACTATCGTACGTTCAAGCCTGAGCGCGATGGCCTGTTTTGTGCCAAGATTTTCGGCCCGGTAAAAGACTATGAGTGTCTGTGCGGAAAGTACAAGCGCCTCAAGCATCGCGGTGTGATCTGTGAAAAGTGCGGCGTTGAAGTCGCCCCCGCATCCGTGCGCCGCGAACGGATGGGGCATATCGAGCTGGCCAGTCCGGTTGCGCACATCTGGTTTCTGAAGTCACTGCCGTCGCGCATCGGTTTGCTGCTGGACATGACCCTGCGGGATATCGAGCGCGTACTGTACTTCGAATCCTTCATGGTCATTGATCCGGGTTTGACCAGTCTGGAACGTGGGCAACTGCTCAATGACGAACAGTATTATGAGGCGCTGGAAGAGTTCGGTGACGAATTCGATGCCCGCATGGGGGCCGAAGCCATTCAGGCGCTGTTGGCGGATATGGACCTGGAAGAAGAAATCCGCAAGCTCCGTGAAGAGATTCCGGCCACCAATTCCGAAACCAAGCTGAAAAAGCTGTCCAAGCGGCTGAAGCTGATGGAAGCCTTCCATGATTCGGGCAACAACCCGGAATGGATGATCCTCAAGGT
>RFIV01000089.1 GCA_003695085.1 Gammaproteobacteria bacterium | reverse complement strand
TCGGGGTACTGGGCGACTGGGATAATCCCTACCTGACCATGAACTATCAGTTTGAGGCAGACATCATTCGTGCCCTGGGCAAGGTTGCCGAGAATGGTCACCTGCATCGCGGATTCAAGCCGGTGTACTGGAGTGTGGTCGGGGGATCTGCGCTGGCGGAAGCCGAGGTGGAATACCAGGAAAAAACCTCCATTGCCATCGATGTGCGATTCCCGGTGGAAGACGTGGCGGATCTGCACGCGCGCATGGGCTATGAAGGCGATGGCGACCTGCCCACGTCGGTCGTGATCTGGACCACTACTCCCTGGACACTGCCGTCCAACCAGGCCGTGGCACTGAACGCGGAACTGGAGTATGCGCTGGTGGAGGTGCACTCGGAGCTGGGTGCAGAGCGCATGATTATCGCCGAGGCCATGCATGTGGATGTCATGGCTCGTTACGGGATCGAAGACTACCGCGTGCTGGCACGCTGCAAGGGCGCCGACCTCGAGCACCTGAAACTGGCGCATCCCTTCTATAACAAGACGGTTCCGGTCATCCTGGGTGAGCATGTCACGACGGAAGCCGGTACCGGCGCCGTACACACGGCCCCCGACCACGGTGTGGAAGACTTCACCGTGGGCCTGAAGTATGGCTTGCAAACGCTCAACTACGTGCAGGATGACGGGGTCTTCAGGTCGGATGTGGAGCTGTTTGCCGGTGAGCATGTCTACAAGGTGGATGAGAAGGTCATCCAGGTGCTGGCCGAGCGCAAGCGGCTGGTGTACAAGAAGAGCTTCCGTCACAGCTATCCGCACTGCTGGCGCACCAAGACCCCGCTCATTTTCAGGGCAACGCCGCAGTGGTTCATCAGCATGGACAAGGCCGGACTCAAGGCGAAGGCGCTCGAAGCCGTGAAAGGCGTGAAATGGGTGCCCGCCTGGGGGCAGAACCGGATTGAAGCCATGCTCGAGCAGAGCCCGGACTGGTGTATCTCCCGGCAGCGGACCTGGGGCGTGCCCATTGCCTTCTTCGTGCATCGTGAAACCCAGGCCCTGCACCCGGACACGCCCCGTCTGATCGAGGAAGTGGCGAAACGCGTTGAAAAGGAAGGGATGGAAGCCTGGTGGAAGCTTGACCCCAGGGAGCTTTTGGGGGATGAAGCTGATCAGTATGCCAAGGTGACGGATACACTGGATGTCTGGTTTGACTCCGGTGTGACCCATGCGGCCGTGCTGGAGCCGCGTCCGGAGCTGGGGCGCTATCCGGCCGATCTGTATCTGGAAGGCTCGGATCAGCATCGCGGCTGGTTCCAGTCCTCGCTCAAGACGGGGATCGCGATCAAGGGGGAGGCCCCATACCGGCAGGTGCTGACCCATGGCTTTACCGTGGATGGCGAAGGGCGCAAGATGTCCAAGTCCATCGGTAACGTGGTGGCCCCTCAGGAAGTCATGGACAAGCTGGGTGCGGATGTCCTGCGACTCTGGGTAGCCGCGACTGACTACTCCGGCGAGATGACCGTTTCCAACGACATCCTGGCCCGCACGGCGGATGCCTATCGTCGTATTCGCAATACGGCCCGCTTCCTGTTGGCCAACCTGAACGGCTTTGATCCGGCCGCGCACATGATTGCACCCGAAGACATGCTGTCACTGGATCGCTGGATCGTGGACCGCGCGGCACAGCTGCAAAAGCAGATTTGTCAGGCCTACGAAGACTACAGTTTCCTCAATGTGTATCAGAAAGTGCATCACTTCTGTGCCATTGATCTGGGTGGTTTCTATCTGGATATCATCAAGGATCGCCAGTACACCACCCCGCGTGACAGTGTGGCGCGTCGCTCCGCTCAAACCGCGCTGTATCACATTGCCGAAGCACTGTGTCGCTGGATCGCTCCGATTCTGAGTTTTACCGCGGATGAAATCTGGCAGGTGCTGCCGGGCGAGCGGAGTGAAAGCGTCTTTCTGGAGACCTGGTACACCGGCCTTGCCGAGCTGCCTGAGGGCGGTGAGATGGGGCGTGACTACTGGGCGCGGGTGCTGGACGTCAAGGAGGCGGTCAACAAGGCCCTGGAAGACGCCCGAAATGCAGGCCAGATCAAGGGCTCTTTGACGGCTGAAGTCACCCTGTACGTGGACGACAGCCTGAACGCGCTGCTTGCCCCGCTGGGCGAGGAACTGCGATTCGTGTTCATCACCAGCGAAGCGCGTTTGGCACCGCTGGAAGAAGGCCGCGACGCGGCAGAAACCTCAGTGCCGGGGCTGCGTGTGGCAGTGTTTGCTTCGGCCCACAAGAAGTGCCCGCGCTGCTGGCATCAGCGACCGGAGGTCGGAACGTTGGAAGGCCACGGTGACCTGTGTCAGCGCTGTGTGACCAATATTGAAGGGGAAGGCGAGGTCCGGCGCTATGCCTGAGGCGCGTGAACCGCGTGGCATGGTGCACTGGCTGGTGCTGTCCATCATCGTCTTTGCGCTGGACTGGCTGACCAAGCAGTGGGCCAGCAGCGCACTGACCTACGGAGAGCCCGTGCCCGTGGTGCCGTTTTTCAACCTGACCTTGCTGCACAACACCGGCGCGGCCTTCAGCTTCCTCGCGGGGGAGTCCGGTTGGCAGCGCTGGTTTTTTGTGGTGCTGGCAGTGGGGATCAGCGTGATGCTGGTGGTCTGGCTCGCACGACTGCCCCGGCACGACCGCTGGATGGCCGTCGCCCTGTCGCTTGTGCTGGGTGGCGCACTGGGCAATCTGTACGACCGCGTATTGCATGGCTACGTAGTGGACTTCATTCACCTGTATTATGACAAGTACCACTTTCCCGCTTTCAATATTGCCGACATGGCCATTACCGCCGGTGCGGTCATGATTGCACTGGATGTTTTCAGAACCCCCGGACACGAGTCCAAACCGGAGACCGGACATGAGTGAACTTTTTGTGGGAGAAGGGACCCGCGTGACCCTGCATTTTGCCCTGCGACTGGCTTCGGGCGAAGTGGTGGACAGCACCTTTGAACGCGAGCCTGCCACGTTCGGGTTCGGTGATGGCAACCTGCCGGAGAACTTCGAGGCGTATGTGCGCGGCATGCGTGCCGGGGAGCGCAAGCGCGTGACTGTGCCGCCTGAAAAGGCATTCGGGCAGCCCAACCCGAACAATATCCAAACATTCCGGCGTTCGGATTTCCCGGCAGACACCCAGCTGGAAACCGGGTTGGTCATGTCCTTCGCGGACGCCAGATCCGGCGAGGTTCCGGGTGTCATCAAGCAGGTTGATGAAGATGAGGTCATCGTGGATTTCAACCATCCGCTGGCCGGCCATGCCCTCGATTTTGAGGTGGCGGTGATCAAGGTGGAGGCGGCAGAATGAAGCTGCTGCTCGCCAATCCTCGTGGCTTCTGTGCGGGTGTGGATCGGGCGATCGACATCGTCAACCGGGCCCTGGACCTGTTCGGTCCGCCGGTTTATGTGCGGCACGAAGTGGTGCACAACCGGTTCGTGGTGGAGAACCTGCGTCAGCGGGGGGCCATCTTTGTGGATGAACTGGACCAGGTACCGGATGATCAGCGTGTCATCTTCAGTGCCCACGGGGTATCTCGTGCGGTGCGCGAGGAAGCAGCCCGGCGGGGACTCGCCGTATTCGACGCGACCTGTCCCCTGGTGACAAAGGTGCATCTGGAGGTGTCCCGTTACAGCCGTGATGGCTACGAGTGCATTCTGATCGGTCATGCCGGGCATCCTGAAGTAGAAGGCACCATGGGCCAGTTTGACACCTCGGCCGGCGGCCGGATCTACCTGGTTGAGAATGCCGACGATGTGGCGAGGCTGGAGGTTCAGAAACCGGACAAGCTCGCCTATGTGACACAGACAACGCTGTCGGTGGATGATACGGCTGTCGTGATAGACGCCCTGCGCACACGCTTCCCCAACATACAGGGGCCTCGCAAGGACGATATCTGCTATGCCACCCAGAATCGCCAGGATGCGGTGAAGTCATTGGCCGGAGAGGCCGATCTGGTGCTTGTGGTGGGCTCACCCAACAGTTCCAACTCCAACCGCCTGCGCGAACTGGCGGAGCGCTGCGGGGCGCGTGCCTATCTGATCGACAATGCAGACGAAATCAAGCCGGAGTGGCTGGAGGGTGTCGCAGCGGTCGGTATTACTGCGGGCGCCTCGGCCCCCGAGATCCTGGTTCAGCAAGTTGTCGAACGCCTTCAGAGCATGGGCGCCTCGGATCCGGAAACCCTGTCGGGGCGCGAGGAAAACATTGTCTTCAGCATGCCGAAGGAACTCCGTATTCCAGCGGACAACGTCTGAAGCTTCCCGCCCGGGCTCACTGTCACCCGCACCCCGCTCCCTTTTTTTGAGAGGTTGTGACCTGCTCAAAGAAAAATGTGACCCGAGCAGGTTGTAACGCGCTTTACATTTCGTTACATTGCTCGGGCGTCTAGGGAACAGACGTCACGGGCTCAGGGACGGCGTGCTCACCTTCATCAATCCTTCTCTTTCGCTTTGACCTTCCTGAAGCTCTGGTTGACGTCTGCTGCTCGGTTCACGGGTTGGGAGACAGAAATATGTCCGGAGTCAGAGGTTCTACACTGATCGAAGTGCTGATCGCCGTGCTGGTGCTGGCAGTGGGCCTGCTGGGGTTCGCCTTCATGCAGGTGCGCGGGCTGAAATCTTCGACCGAGGTCGCACAGCTTGAGCAGGCGCGCCGGACGGTGGCCACATTGTATGAGGCCATTCAGACCTATGATGACCGGGCGACGCCGGGGCGTTTTGCCCGAACCATTCCGACCAGTTTGCCGGCCTGTGAAACGAGTAGCTGCTCGGCGACCCAGTGGGCTGACTACCACCTGAAGAAGGCAGCGGATCACCTGGCCGGCATTCTGCCGTCGGCTGCCCTGGCTGTCAGCTACGATACGACCGGCAACGCCTACCGGATTGCCGTGACCTGGAACCCGAGTCGCGGCACGACTGCCTACACCCCGGCCACCTGTACTGCCGCCAGCCATGATGCTGAGGGCTGCTACTTCCTGACATTTCGCATGGAGTGATGAAATGAACCCCACGAACAAACTTGAGACTTTCGTCGGACCGGGGCGCATGCACGGTCTGTCTCTGATCGAACTGATGGTGGCGCTGGTCCTTTCCCTGTTTCTCATCGGGGGCGTCATTCAGGTGTTTCTCAGCGGCAAGCAGACCTACCAGACGGTGACCGGTCAGTCGCAGGTGAGTGAGACGGCGCGTGCCGCCGAATACTTGCTGGCTGCCCAGTTGCATCAGGCCGGGTATTGGGATGACGTGGATGCTGTTCGCCGGTTTGTCGCCGTCACGGACTTTGCCGCGGACGCCGTCGTGGCTGGACAGAACAATGTGACCGGAAGCAGTACGGTCCTTGCAGGCACCGATGAACTGCGGATTCGATTTACGGGAGCGGCCGATGGCAGCATTCAGACTTGCATGGGGGGGCAGCCTGGCAGTGACCTGATCATCACCGAGCGGTTCTATGTCCGCCCGGCCAGCACCTCCAACCCGGAGCCGTCGCTGATGTGCGAGGTGACTCAGAACGCACTGGACAGGGACACCGGGGCTGTCGGGGCGCAGATCAGCAAGAGCGCAGTCCCTCTGATCGATGGAGTCGAAGCCTTTCAGGTACTCTACGGCGCGGGGCTCGGCAGTGTGCAGTTCATGGATGCGGGCAGTATCTCCAACTGGAGCCGGGTGCGAAGCGTGCGGTTTGCCGTACTGCTGAGTTCTGGTGAGCGCGCCTCGGCACAGGCCCGGGCATCGGGCTTTGAGGTGCTGGGTCAGACCGTGGCAGACCAAGCCGATGGCCATGTGCGTCAGGTTTTGCAGCATGAAGTC
>RFIV01000088.1 GCA_003695085.1 Gammaproteobacteria bacterium | reverse complement strand
GCGTAACGGAGGGCAATCATGATCGTGCGTCCGGGGTTTGCCGCTCAACAAGGTGCCGTGCTGATTATTGCGCTGGTGTTATTGGCCGTCTTGTCGCTTGTCGGGACGGTTACTCTGGCCGTGACAACGGTCGATACCAAGGTCATGGCCAATACGGCAGACCGCCAGGCAGCCATGGTGGCGGCCGAATCGGCGCTGGCAGTGGGTGAGGCGGCCTTGCTGGCAGCCAGCAAACCCGATGCTCTGGGCGCTTTTGAAGCGACACCCGCCGCACATTGGTGGCGGACAGCCGCAGACAGTTACTGGACCTCCAAGGGCGCCGTCAGCACGACCGGCGGGCAACCAGCCCAGTTTGTCATTGAGAAAGGCCAGGTGCTTTCGGGAGACCCCAATGTCCCGGTATCGGACCTGGGATTGGGGTACATCAAGCCGCAATACACGGCTTATCGTACTACAGGCAGGGGCGTGGGCGCAGGAGGCAGCAAGGTTTATCTCCAGAGTGTCTTCATCAAGAAACAGCAAAACAATGCGCCCTGAGCCGGAAAGGAGTCATACCATGAACAGAGTTGCTGCCAGATCTTGTCATCTGGCTTTCATCGTGCTGGCGTGGTTTTCTGGCGCGGCTCAGTCGGCCCCGCTGAATCTGGCTGATCAGCCCCTGATCGTGGGTCAGACCGCACCCCCTTTGACCATGCTGATCATGGGTCGGGATCACAAACTGTACTACGAAGCCTATAACGATGCCTCGGATCTGGACGGCGACGGCGAGCTGGACATTCGCTACAAACCGGATTCGATTGATTATTTCGGTTACTTCAACAGTTACGCCTGTTACGACTATGACGCCACCGAAAAACTGTTCGTGCCCAAGTCGGTCAAGAACGCCACGCAGATCGCTGCACGTGACAAGACTTGTGCCGGTGGCTCGGAGGGCGAATGGAGCGGGGATTTTCTCAACTATCTGACCACCGCCCGCATTGATGCCCTGCGCAAGGTACTTTATGGGGGCTACAGGGAAATCGATACCACAGAGCGCACGGTTCTGCGTCGTACTCATATTCCTCAGGATGCCCATGCCTGGGGCAAGGCCTACAACAGCCCGGATATTGATGGGTATGATATTGCGGACTATACGCCGCTGACGCAACCCCGCAGTGGAAGAAGGCACCTGTTTGCCAATGTCAGTAGGTCCGGAAATGGTCCGCCACTGTTGCGGGTCATGCAAAATGCGCAATGGCAGATCTGGGAATGGGTGTCCATTGAGCGACCGGTCGCAGGCGATAAATGTAAAAAGGGGAATGGGCCTCTCTGCATCGCCAATGGCAAGGCGGACAGCCTGTCGGACTTCGAGGTACGTGTGGAAGTGTGCAGGGTGGGCCTGCTGGAGCCCAACTGCAAGCTTTATCCCTCCGGTTATGCCAAACCTACCGGCATCCTGCATCAATACGGTGAAACGGGCCGCATGCACTTCGGGCTGCTTTCAGGCAGCTACGACAACAACACGGACGGGGGCATTCTGCGGCGCAACATTGGCCCCTTTGTGCCGGAAGTCAATGTCAGTGACGGTACATTCACAACCAATGTCTCCGGCATCGTGCGCACGCTGGACGCCCTGAAGGTCAAGGGCTTCTCCTATTCAGGCTACAAGTATAGTTGCGGCTGGATCGCCAACAGACCGATCAACAATGGCGAGTGTGTCATGTGGGGCAATCCCGTGGCCGAAATGCTCTACGAGAGCACACGCTATTTTGCCGGAAAGAAAACGCCCACCTCCGCCTATATCGCCAAGGGGAATACTCAGGATGCGGCGCTGGGCCTGCCGGACCTGAGCAATGCCTGGCTGGATCCCTATGATGTCGCCAATGGGGGGTACCCGCACTGCGCCAAGCCGTTCCAGATTGTCATCAGTGATATCAACCCCTCATATGACTCGGATAATTTGCCGGGCAGCCAGTTCAACAGCGCCTTTACAGGCGATCTGCCCGGACTGGATGTTACGCGTGAAGGGGATACGATTTCGGTCAATGAAGCAGATGTGGTGGGTAAGCATTTTATTGGCGAGAGCTACACGGCCGGCGGATCAGTCCACGAAAAAGACAGTGCCGGCAAGCCCAAGCAGGTCGACAGTCTGGGGCGGATCCGGGGACTGGCGCCTGAGGAACCGACCAAACTGGGAAGTTATTACAGTGCCAGCGTGGCCTACTGGGCCTTCATGAATGATGTACACGCGGTGGCAACCGGTCAGCAAAGGGTGCAGACCTTTGCCGTGGCGCTGGCGTCGCCGCTGCCCCAGGTCCGAATCCCCGTGGATAACGGCCGCTGGATCACACTGGTGCCCTTTGCCAAATCGGTTGGCGGATATGGAATAAGCTCCAGTGAAACTGCTTTTCAGCCCACTAACCAGATTGTTGATTTCTACGTGGAGTACCTGAAGCCCGATGAAGGGCGATTCCGCATCAACTTTGAAGACGTGGAGCAGGGGGCGGATCACGACATGGATGCGATCGCCACCTACACCTACAAGAAAAACAATGACGGGACGCTAACCGTTTCCATCAGTTCGGACTATGCAGCGGGGTCGATTGATCAGCACATGGGGTACATTATCTCGGGGACGACTGCGGACGGGATTTATCTTGAAGTCCGGGATCTCAAAGATGGTGAAACTTCAGATAATCCGGCGGCAAACTCACGTCTGCGAAATTACTTCATGGATACGAATCTGCAAGATTGCCCGAAGGATGGTGACCCCGACCACAAATGCCTGCCCCTGACGGCTTCACGTACATTTACACCGGGCAGCAGCACAGGTGCTACACTGCTCAAGAACCCCCTCTGGTATGCAGCAAAGTGGGGCGGATTTCAGGATGCCAACGGCAACGGCGTGCCCGAGGGCACGGAGTGGGATGCGGACGGGGATGGCAACCCGGACAACTACTTCCCGGTGACCAATGCCAATAACCTTGGGCCTCAGCTCGAAAAGGCCTTCAATGAAATCCTGGCACGTAATGCCTCCTCCGCCGCGGTGACCGTCAATTCAGGCGAGCTGACAAATGGCGCGTTGTTGTTCAGAGCTGAGTTTGATTCAGGAAACTGGACCGGGAGTCTCAAGGCGTTGCCGGTCCAGAGCGATGGCACGTTGTCGTCGCCGGCCTGGAATGCGCGTGAAAAGCTGGATGCGCTTGTGGCAGGCACAGGGTATCGCGACAACCGGGTCGTGATTACCGCACGTTCGGACAACGAACGTGGCGTGCCCTTCCGCTGGCCATCGAGCTGGAAATCGGATGGTAGCTGGACACCGGCCAGCACGGACCTGACGCTGGATCAAACCCTGGCATGGGTTGCAGGTGTTCCCTCGGGGCAGGATCAGTACGGCGCGGATCTGGTCGCGTATCTGCGTGGCGATCAGTCCGAGGAACTGGGCCAGGCCGGGTCAACACTTCAGTTCCGGCAGCGCGATCACATTCTGGGCGATATCATTCACAGCGACCCGCTGTACGTGGCGGCGCCCGCCTTTTTCTATCCGGATGACTGGCCCGGCACGGCTCCTGAAGATGGCGGCCAGAAGTACAGCGATTTCCAGAGCGAAATGAAGAATCGCTCGCCCATGCTCTATTTCGGGGCCAATGACGGCATGTTGCATGGCATCGTGGCGACTGAAAATGGTCAGGGAGGCAAGGAAAAACTGGCCTTCATTCCCGAAGCAGTGTTTGACCGCCTGCCTGTGCTGGCGAACGCCAGCTACAGCCATCAGTATTTTGTGGATGGCAAGCTCACGGCAGCGGATGCCTGGCTGGAAGAAGACGAGAAGTGGCACACGTTACTGGTTGGCGGGCTCGGCAAGGGGGGGCAGGCCTTCTTTGCGCTGGATATCACCGATCCGGACGGGCTGTCCACGGCGCGTGGCCTGGGATTCTCCGAAGGCAATGCGGCAAAACTGGTACGCTGGCAATTCGATGACAGTGACGACGCTGATCTGGGTTACACCTATGGCAAGGCTTCCGTAGTGCGCATGGCGAACGGAAAGTGGGCCGCTGTCTTCGGCAACGGATACAACAATACGGCCTCCGATGATCATGTGAGTGCCACGGGCAATGCCGTGCTTTACGTGGTGGATATCCAGACAGGCGCGCTCATCCGCAAGTTTGATACCCAGCAAGGCATGGCACAGGATCCTGAAGGCCAGGGACGCCCCAACGGCATGGCGGCCCCCATGGTCGTGGATCTGAACAATGACCTGATCGCAGATGTGATCTACGCAGGAGATCTGTTCGGTCACGTCTGGAAGGTGGATGTGAGTGATGCCAATGCTTCGAACTGGGACTTCGCTCTTTTCAGTGGAGGCAAGCCGGCGCCCCTGTTCAAGGCCGTATCCGCGAGCGGTGCGGTTCAGCCGATCACGACGCAGGTGCGTGTGGGGCGCCACCCCAACTATCGTTCGGGCAACAACGTTCTGGTCTACGTCGGAACGGGCAAGTTCCTCGAGCCGGATGACGTGACGGTGAGCGCATCGACAGTGACACAGTCCTTCTATGCGATCTGGGACAAGGGGACCGCGAATGTAGGGCGTATCAACTTGCAGCGCCAAAGCATTCTCAAGGAGACGACACAAAGCGGGCGCGCCTATCGGGTGCTCAGCCAGAACCCCGTGGACTGGAACAGCAAGCTGGGCTGGTACATGGACTTCATCAAGCCTTCATCGACCGACAATCAGGGTGAGCGGGTGGTCTACACGCCCCTGATTCGCAACGGCCGCATTATTCTGAGCACACTTATCCCGTCGGGTGACAGCTGCGAGGGCGGTGGCAGTGGCTGGGTCATGGAGCTGGATGCTGCCACGGGTGGACAGCTGGATTATTCACCGGTGGATGTGAACAAGGATGGCCAGTTCAACAATGATGACAAGCTCGATACCGATGGTGACGGTCAGGGGGATGCCTGGACGTCAGGTTTCCAGCCCGAAGACGGGGGTATCCCGACGCCGCCCGCTGTTCTGGAAGATCCTTCCACCTATAACACGGATCATCCGCGGGAGTACAAGTACACCGGAACGTCCAAGGGCAAGGTGGACACCATCACCGAGAAGAACAACCCCTGGTCGAACAGCCGTTACGCCTGGCGGGAGGTGCATTGATGGCATGGCGCGTTACGTCAGCTAGCCGAATCCGGGGATTTAGCCTGGTGGAGCTGATGATCGTTCTGGTTATCGCTGGCATTCTGGCGTCACTGGCCTGGCCGGCGTATACCGACCATGTTCGGCGAAGCTGGCGGGCAGAGGCCCAGACCGGGTTGCTGGAGCTGGCTCAGGCGCTGGAAAAACATCGCCGACGCACGATGAGCTATACCGGTACCTGGCAGGGAGCATCGCTTCCTGCCCCTCCCAAGGCTTCGGTCTATGCGTCCGGCACGGTGCCGCTGGATGGCAATGGCACCACGCGCTATGTGCTGCGCATTCAGCAGGCGAATGCATCCGGTTACGAGATCCGCGCGATTCCTGTGGGGGATCAGGCGCGAGATGCGTGTGGCACGCTGATTCTGGATCACACGGGTTTTCGGCAATCCACATCCGGGAGCAACTGCTGGTAAGTTCAATCAGCCCGCGCAGGTGGCCGGTATCAGACTGACGTCGCGGATGCCATCCCCGTCCGTGTCCTGAATGGCCCGGATTCGTCCCTGGAGAGTGACTGAGACTTGCCTCAAGGTTTGTTTCGCGCCGCCGGCACACCAGATGAGCGAGCCAAAGGTGCCGGCCGTGATTCCGGAAGGGGACCATTGGATGGCCTGCAGCGTCGCGGGGCGAGATACGAAGCGAACCCGTGCATCGGGCTGCCAGCGCAGCAGGATGGCCTCGCCGCTGTCGACAGTCCGGTTCCCGTTGGGATCGGAAAACACCAGCCACGTATCCTGCCAGTTTCCGGAGCACTGGGAGCCGTCCCGACTCGGGCAGACCGTTGTAACCGCATTTTGCTGGATGGCAGCTTCCCGACCCGCAGAAAGCAGCCGGCGGATGTTTGCCTGCGTAGAATCCGAGGCCTGTCTTTCAGCCATACCGGAAAGGCCTGGCACAGCCAATGCCAGCAGCAGGGCGAGCAATGTGATGGTGACCAATAGTTCGACGAGTGTGAAACCCCGTTCCATGGTGATCTCCTGTTTGATCTTCTCATCCCGAGAGTGGCACTATACTGCCTGCACTGAGCAGATCTGACAAGTGAGTCTGTCATGAAAGCGATTATCGTTGGCGCGGGTGTCATGGGCATGATGCTGGCCCGGGAACTGGGGCAGGCCGGCATGGAGGTCCTGCTTCTTGAACGCCGGGCCTGTGGCCGAGAGGCCAGCTGGGCAGGTGGTGGCATCGTTTCACCTCTCTATCCCTGGCGCTATCATCCGGCAATCACCGCTTTGACCCGATGGTCGCAGCATTACTATCCCAACCTGGTTCAGACGCTCGATGCTGAGACCGGCCTGGACGCCGAGATCAGTCATGCCGGGTTGCTGATGGTTTCCGTCGCAGACCGGGATCAGGCTCTGGATTGGGCGAGGGCGAATGATTACCGCATGGATGACATCCAGGGAGCGGCATTGCATGAGTTGGAACCGGCACTTTCCAAGGCGTTCAGTTCCGGTTTGTGGATGCCTCAGGTGGCCAGTGTGCGCAATCCGCGGCTCTGCCGGGCTCTGAGGGCCAGCCTGGCGCGCCTGCCCAATGTGTGTGTGAGGGAAACCTGTGAGGTAAGCGGACTTGTGATTCAGGCCGGGCGGGCAAAAGGCGTGCTAGCGGACAGCGGTGCTGTCAGCGGTGACAGGGTGATTCTCGCCGCAGGTGCCTGGACAGGGCGCTTGCTGGAGCCTCTGGGGCTCACCTTGCCGGTGGTGCCGGTCAAGGGGCAGATGATTGCATTCGGAGCCAGACCGCGCGATGTGCGACATATCGTGCTGGCGGACGGGCGTTACGTCATACCTCGCCGGGACGGGCTGGTGGTGGCCGGCAGCACGCTGGAACACACGGATTTCAGCAAAACGCCGACTGAAGAGGCGCGAGAGGCGTTGCGTGATGCCGCTATCCGGATGATCCCGTCGCTGGCGAGCTGTCCGGTCGTCGCGCACTGGGCAGGGTTGCGCCCGGGTTCTCCACAGGGGATTCCATTCATCGGTGAAGTGCCCGGTGTCAGGGGACTCTACGTGAATGCAGGGCACTACCGCAATGGCCTGGTGACAGCGCCAGCCAGTGTGGCGCTGCTCAAGGCACTGCTGCTGGAGGAAGCATCGCCGGTGGATCCGGCGCCTTATGCGCTGGATGGCCGGCTTGAAGCGGCGTCACTTGAAGAGGCCTGAGCGTGGACGTCAGTCCATCCCCAGCTTTTTGAGTCGGTAGCGCAGGGCACGAAAACTGATGCCCAGCTTCTTCGCGGCAGCCGTCTTGTTCCAACGGGTTTCTTCCAGCGCCTTTTCAATGGCCTGCTTTTCGATGGACTCCAAAAACTCCTCGAGGTTCACGTCACCGGTAATATCCGGGACGTCGCCGGCAATCGGGGACGATGGCTCGCCCTCCTGACGCTGTGCAGGAGCGGCAGACTCCAGAACCAGATCGGCGGCATCGATTTCGTCGCCGTCGCACAGTGTAAAGGCACGTTCCAGCGCATTTTCCAGCTCTCGCACGTTGCCCGGGAAAGGGTGGCTTGTCAGTTTGTCCAGAGCGGCCTGTGTCAGCCCCATGGGCGGCAGGTCACATTCGGCAGACAGCTTGTCGAGGATATGGCGGGCAAGCAGGGGAATGTCCTCCTTGCGTTCACGCAGGGGCGGGACCTTGAGTTCAATGACATTGATCCGGTAAAACAGATCCTGCCGGAAACGACCTTCCGTCACTTCGTTTTGAAGGTTCTTGTGCGTTGCGGCCAGAATACGCACATCCACGGGGATCTCGCGATCACCACCTACCGGACGCACCGCCTTTTCCTGAATGGCTCGCAGCAGCTTGACCTGCATGGGCAGGGGCAGGTCGGCGACTTCGTCCAGAAACAGGGTGCCGCCATTGGCTGCCTGAAAAAGCCCTTCCTTGTGGTCGGTAGCACCGGTAAAGGCGCCCTTGCGATGGCCGAAGAATTCGCTTTCCATCAGCTCGGAGGGAATGGCTCCGCAGTTCACGGGAACGAAAGGCGCGTCGGCTCTTGGCCCCTGAGTATGGATCATGCGTGCCACCAGCTCCTTGCCGCTGCCGGACTCACCGCTGATGTAAATGGGCGCCTGGCTGCGGGCCAGTTTGCGGATCTGCCGCCGCAGGGTTTCGATGGCGGGCGATTGCCCCAGCAGCTCGCGCTTGAGGGACGCACCCTCATCTGACTTGCCACCGGTCAGCTTGAGTGCTGTCGTCACCAGGTCCCGCAGGCGGGCCAGCTCTACCGGTTTGGAGACGAAGTCGAACGCACCGGCCTTGAGAGCAGCAATGGCTGTGTCCACGCTGCCGTAGGCGGTGATGACCGCGACGGGTGTGGCAGGGTGGTGCTTCTGGATATGGCGGACGAGATCAATGCCGTTGCCGTCAGGCAGGTTCATGTCCGTCAGGCACAGGTCAAAGTGACGTTCACTCAGTGCCTGTCGCGCGGATGCGAGATCTGCTGCCGTATGAGTGCTGTGCCCCATTCGGATGAGTGTGATATCAAGCAGTTCGCGGATGTCCGGTTCGTCATCGACGATCAATATGTTCTGGGCCATGTCGCTCTCACTGAATGATCATGCGCTGGGTGTGGGCAAAGGTGATGCGGAAGCAGGCCCCGCGCGTCCTGGGCAAATAGTCCAGCTGCGCCTGATTGGCCTCGCACAGTTCCCTTGAGATATACAAGCCCAGTCCCGTGCCTTGCTTGTGTGTGGTGTAAAAGGGTTCGAATACATGTGAGGCCTGATCTTCGCTGATTCCCGGCCCGATATCAATGACATCGATGTAGACCTGGCCGGAGGGGGGCAGTGTGCCCACTTCGATGAACACCAATGCCTCGCCGGAGGCTTCGCGACTGTAACGCATGCCATTGGTCACCAGATTGGTCAGGACCTGGTGCAGCTGGCCGGAGTCGAAGTACACCATCGGGCGCTCGGCATGGAACTGCAGGCGGATATCAGCATCCAGGGTACCGTTGGCAGTGAAGTCTTCACAGAAACGTTGCAGCCAGGGGGCCAGTTCGATTTCCTCGGGCACCGTTGTACCTCGGCGAGAGAGCTTGAGGACGTTCTCGATCAGGCCGTTCATGCGGTCACAGTGGCGATGGATGATGTCCAGCATGCGTCGGTCAGGCTCGCTGAGCGTGTCTGACTCTGCCATCAGCTGAGCAGCGTGGCTGATGGCCCCCAGCGGATTACGGATTTCGTGGGCAATTCCCGCGGTCAGCCGTCCCAGTGACGCCAGTTTGAGCTGCTGGGCTTGCTGGGCGACCTTGCTGGTATCATCCAGAAAAATCAGGATTTCGTCCGAATCGCTGCTCTGCAGCGCGGCGAAGTTGGCCTGAATGGGAGCGTGCAGGGGCGAGCCCTTGAACGGGCTGGTGCGCCGGTACGGATTGTTCTGCCATTGTTTCAGGCGCTCGGCCAGTGCGTCAGGCAGGTGGAGCAGCGGGATCTGCTCATCCTCCCCAAGCAGGTTCTTGGCCGCTGCGTTGGCCAGCCTGACCGAGTGATCGGGCCGGGCGACAATGATGCCCGTACGCATGCGCTGAATGATCTGCTCATTGAGTTTTTGCAGATCCAGAATATGTCGGGCACGCTGACTGGCCAGTGCTTCACTGGTTTGAATGCGCTGGGCCAGGGTTCGGATCAGGAAGGCGATGGCAAAGGCCGCAATGCCCAGCAGGCCTGCACGCAGTATGGCGTTGACCGGCATGTCAAAATGCAGGATTCGCAGTGTCTGCACGGCCATGAAAGCCAGTGAGGCGGCAGCCGCCCAGAATGCCCAGAGCTGACCGCGCAAGAGGATGGTTGCGGCCGCCACGGCAATGAGCATCAGGTTGCTCAGCGCGGTATTGAGGCCGCCGCCGGTATACAGCAGGCCGGAGATGACCAGCATTTCCAGAATCAGGGAAAGGGTGATCTGGGTGCGGGTCAGGCGGTTGCCTGCCAGCAGGATCAGGCCTGTGAACAGGTGAATGCAAAAATAGGCCACGACCAGATAGCGATACAGCGCGCGCGAAGCATCTTGATTGCCATCCTGAACCAGAAACAGGCTGGCGAGCAGGACGAGCCCGACCACGATCCGGTAGTGGTTGTAGATTCGGATCAGGCGATTTTCGGTATCACTGGGGGATTTGACTGCGTCGGCTCGGATCATCCCTACTGCCCAAGGGTCACTTTGAAGAAGTAAAACCAGTATAATGCCTGCCTTCGTTCCTGAGCTCAAACGCGGTTGAAGAGGCGGTCATGACAACACCACGTCGCTGGGTACTGGCCCAGCTGGACTTTCTGGTTGGCGATATTCCGGGCAATGCGGAAAAGATTCTTCAGGCAGCCGACAGAGCCTGCCAGCAGCTGGGTGCAGAGCTGATCATCTTTCCGGAGCTGGCACTCACCGGCTATCCGCCCGAGGATCTGTTGCTGCGCCCCAGTCTGCGCGTGCGTGTGGATCAGGCGCTGGCGATGCTGGCAGAGAAACTGCCTGCCATTGACGTCATCCTGGGATACCCGGAACGCCAAGACGATGGAGCCGTGTACAACGTCAGCGCCCTGATCTCGGGTGGGCGGGTGCAGCAGGTGTATCGCAAGAAGCAACTGCCCAACTATCAGGTGTTCGATGAAAAACGCTATTTCACCCCCGGGCACGAGACTGTGGTCGCCGACTACAAGGGGCTGCACCTGGGACTGACGGTTTGCGAGGATATCTGGAACCCCGAGCCCGCGCGCTCTGCTGCGTTGGCCGGCGCGGATGTCATCATCAACATCAATGCATCACCCTATCACATAGGTAAACAGCAGGAGCGCATGGACGTGTTGCGCGCCCGGGCAAAGGAGAATCAGGTGCCCATTGTCTATGTGAACATGGTGGGTGGACAGGATGAGCTGGTCTTCGATGGCGGGTCCTGCGTGGTCGATGCATCGGGCCAGACCACAGCGTTGGCCTCACGCTTCGGAGAAGAGCTGGTGCTGCTCAATGTGAGAGGAGGCGGTGATGCGCCGCTCACCCTGAATGGTGATATTCAGGCCATGCCTGATGAAGATGAGGTGATTTACCAGGCGTTGGTCACGGGGGTGCGTGACTACGTGAACAAGAACCGCTTCCCCTCTGTGGTGCTGGGGCTGTCGGGCGGGATTGACAGTGCTCTGACGCTGGCCGTTGCGGTGGATGCGCTGGGGCCCGAGCGGGTGCGCGCGGTCATGATGCCTTTTCGTTATACCTCGAAAATGAGCCTGGAAGATGCCGAGCAGGAAGCGCGTACGCTGGGTGTGCAGTATGATGTTGTGCCGATCGAGCCCATGTATGAAGCCTTCTTGCAGTCACTTTCGCCGCTCTTCGACGGGTTGCCGCCGGACACCACCGAAGAGAATCTTCAGGCGCGGATTCGTGGTGTGTTGCTGATGAGCTTGTCCAACAAGACGGGCGCACTGGTTCTGACCACCGGCAACAAGAGCGAAATGGCAGTGGGGTACTCGACGCTCTATGGTGACATGGCCGGAGGGTTCGATGTACTCAAGGACGTGTACAAGACACGCGTGTACCAGTTGGCACGGTACCGCAACCGTGACGGTGAAGTGATTCCCGAGCGGGTGATTACCCGGCCACCGTCAGCCGAGCTGCGCCCGGATCAGAAGGATCAGGACAGCCTGCCCGATTACGACGTGCTGGATGCGATCCTGCAGCGCTATATCGAGGGGGATGAGAGTGCTGCGGCGATCATTGCCGACGGCTTCGAACCCGAAACCGTACATCGGGTGCTGAGGCTGGTCGACATCAACGAGTACAAGCGACGTCAGGCCCCGATAGGGGTGCGCATCACCGCGAGAGGGTTTGGCCGCGATCGCCGTTATCCGATCACGTCCGGCTGGGCGCCGGGCGACTGAACCGGCCGCCCGATCACTCCGACCAGGGTGAAGTGGTGAACAGGGAGCCAAGGCTCCGCCGGGGGGGCTTGATCTCGCCGCCCCGGAAGGTCAGGTCCGGGTTCAGTGACCGGTGGTTGGGATAATTGCCCGCCAGAACGGCCAGCGCATCCGTTGCCTGTTCGCGAAGCCCGAGCTTGCGATAGCATTCCACCATGATGGCCAGTGCATCCGGCACGGCAGGTGTACCCGGGAAGTGCTCCACCACGTACTTGCCACGCTCTGCCGCGGCCAGCCAGGCTTCGCGCTTGATGTAGTAGCGGGCAGCGGCCAGTTCGTAGCCGGCGAGGCGATTCTTGATGAACTGCATGCGCTGCCGGGCGTCCGGCGCGTAGACGCTTTGCGGATACCGGGTGACCAGTTCTGAGAAGATGCTGAACGCTTCTCGCGCCCGACCCGGGTCACGCTGGCTCACATCGATGGGAAAGACTTTCTGTCCGAGTGAAATGTTCTCGTAGTAGGCGGCCAGCCCTTTCACATAATAGGCATAGTCAACATGCGGGCTATCCGGGTGCAGGCGGATAAAGCGATCCGCTGCCAGCGCCGCCCCCGGCATGTCCAGCGCCTGATACTTGGCGTAGATCAGATCCAGCTGCCCCTGTTGTGCATACCGCCCGAAGGGGTGGTGTGTTTCCAGCGCCTCAAGATGGCGGGCCGCTTCGAGGAAATTGCGGGCATCCATGGCGGATTTGGCCTTGTCATAGTACTCGCGCTCGGACAGGACCTTCTCGGGGGTACTGCTGCATCCGGCCATGAACAGGGTGGCGACCAGCCACAGGGCAGGGATCAACTTCCTCATAAAACGCTTTTTCGTCCGCTTTGGTGTATGCTACAGAAGTGTTCGGGCTGGCTATTATTCCACAGAAGCCCGCCTCAAATCATCTGATTGCGACCATTCATGACTGACAATTTGGTAACTGAGTTTATCGTGCCTGCCCGCTTGGGCGAACAACGTCTTGATCGAGTGCTGGCGGAGCTGCTGGACGGCTATTCGCGCTCGCAGATTCAAAGCTGGATCAAGGCGGGAGATATCACATTGAACGGGAGGCCGGTCAAGCCGCGCGAGAAGGTGCGCGAAGGTGACCGTCTCGAGCTGGACGTGACGCTGCCCGAGCAGGGTGACTGGGTGGCAGAGGCGATCGAGCTGGATGTTCTCTTCGAGGATGACCACCTGCTGGTCATCAACAAGCCGGCAGGTCTGGTGGTGCATCCGGCACCGGGGCACCAGACGGGGACGCTGGTCAATGCCGTCCTCGCACACCATTCGGAGGCCCGGACATTGCCGCGTGCGGGCATTGTGCACCGGCTGGACAAGGATACATCCGGCGTCATGGTGGTTGCGAAATCACTGATTGCCCATGCCTCGCTGGTTGCTCAGCTGCAGAGCCGTGACATGGGGCGCGAGTATGTGGCAGTCGTGCAGGGCGAGATGACCGGGGGCGGTGAGGTGGATGCACCCATAGGCCGGGACCCGAGGCACCGCACGCGCATGGCTGTGGTGCCGGATGGCAAGCCCGCCGTGACGCATTACCGTATCGCCGAGCGTTTTGCCGGGTTCACGCAGGTGGACTGCCAGCTGGAGAGCGGGCGTACGCACCAGATTCGCGTGCACCTGAGTCACATTGGCTACCCCTTGATCGGCGATCCGGTTTACGGCGGTCGTGCGCGGTTGCCCAAGGGCGCATCGGCCGAACTGCTGGAGACGCTGCATCAGTTTCGCCGTCAGGCCCTTCATGCACGGTGGCTGCACCTTGTGCATCCGCAGACCGGTGAGGCGCTGGAGTTCGAGGCGCCGTTACCCGAGGATCTGGAAGTGCTGCTTCAGGCCCTCCGGGCCCATACGGTTGCCAGGCAATGAAATGTATCCGGGCCGACTGGCCCGCCCCTTCGGGCGTCCATGCGCTGACCACAACCGTGGAGGGAGGTGTCAGCACAGGGCCCTGGGCCACGCTCAATCTGGGCACCCATGTACAGGATGACCCTGCGGCGGTGGCGGAAAACCGCCGGCGACTTGCTGCATTCACGGGACGACCGCAGGAGGCCATCCACTGGCTGGATCAGGTGCATGGCACGCGTGTGCTGGATCTGGATGAAAACACCTGTGATGAGCGCGAGGCTGATGCGGCCATTACCGGTGTGCCGGGGCGTGTGGCCGTGGTGATGACGGCAGACTGTTTGCCCGTTGCCTTTTGCTCGGGGGATGGGCGATACGTGGCGGTTGCGCATGCCGGATGGCGCGGTCTGTGTGCTGGCGTGCTTCAAGCGACCGTGGAGGCGTTCAGGCAGAAAGGCTATGAAGCGAAGGATCTCTGTACCTGGCTGGGGCCGGCAATCGGGCCGCAGGCATTCGAGGTAGGCGAAGAGGTGCGCGAAGCGTTTCTTTCAAGGGACCCGCAGGCGGCCAGGGCGTTTGTGCCCTCACCGTGCGGTCGCTGGATGGCGGATCTGTACATGCTT
>RFIV01000087.1 GCA_003695085.1 Gammaproteobacteria bacterium | reverse complement strand
GCTGCCTTTCCTGAACAGATCCAGCGCCAGTCCGTCGAATGGTGCCGGGTCATCCACTTCAACCTTGTCGGATCCATCCAGTGTACCATCCAGATCCCGGTCGTAGTCGAAACCACTGGCAGGGTAGTAGGTACAACTGTTGGTCGGCGCATAGGTGATGTCCGAGTTATCCGTCACCGTGCTGTCCAGTTCGAAGAGGTTGGAGGTCAGGTTCTGGCGGATGGCTTGGCGCTGGACCCCATCAAACAGTGTGTTGTGATTGTTCCCGGGGCCGGCCCAGTTGCAGATCATGCCCTTGAAGGTCGGTTTGGTCGAGGTTTGAACCCGGTCACCAAAGCCGAAGTAGGAGGTTCCGTACAACGCGCCGGTTTGTGCATCTGCGGACAGGTTGAGCATCAGCAGGCGGGTGTGAGAGTCGCCACTGCCGGCCTGCCAGGCATAGAGATATTTGCCCACCCCGGTATCAGGGGTGAAGTCGGCGATGAACAGGTTGTAGTTGTCCTTCCAGTCCTGACTGGGATCCAGGATGCGCGCATTGGTCAGAGCGGAGGAGGTCTCCACGTCGGTCAGGGTCGTGTTGAGCAGATTCGTGGCCGTGCTCAGGTCACCACAGGCCGTGGCCGACTGATTCTTGATGGACAGGTCTCCGGCGCTGTCACGAATGTAGTGGACCGAGCCCATTTCCGTCACCTTGGGATAGGTACCGGCATTGCAGTTTCCGCCGGTGTTGGGGCGGTCAATCTTGTACGTCATGACCCCCTCGACTTCACCGGTGGCGGCACTGGCGATTCGGTGTGTCAACCCGAGATCCACGCTGGCCTGGCGACTGCCATCATCGAAGTCAAACGCCAGTTGATAGCTCCAGAGCGCGGAATCCGTCCCGTCATGGCTGATGGAGGCCTTGGTAAAGGTAAAGTTTGGCAGACTGAGTGCGTTGAGTGCTGCAACCAGATCCTCGCTGTCGCCGACAGCTATATCATCAGGCCAGTTGTTCCCTGTGGACGTTTCGTACACCCTGATCAGTGCGGCCAGCCCCACCATGCCGGTCATCACCTTGTCCCGGGTGGCCTTCATGCGGGCGTTGAGCTGGGCTGCGGTGCAGGCTTCGGTAGTCGAGCCTTCGGTATCGGTCCAGATGCCCAGATCCCCACCCGGCAGAGGTGAGTTGTCCGGGCTGCCATCCGGATGATTCGTGTATTTCATGCTGGGACCATAACAGTTGGCACGCCCGGGTTCTCGCAGCAGCCGGTCGGGATCCAGCACGGAGGTGCTCAGCGTGGTCTTGCCATCCATCAGATCCGCGATCAGCTTTTTGGCATTCTTGAGCGTGGGGGCTAACGCCCGGCCTGTGAACGCTGTGGTATCGGAATCCACCGGCGAGGCCACCACCACTTCACTGGGAAACGCTGCCGAGGCGCTGTTGGCTGTCGATGTCGATGTCGATGTTGAGGCTGTTGAGCTGTCTGAAGAGGAGCTGCCACTGCCTCCGCACGCGGTTAACGTGGCCGTTGCGGTCAGGAATACGAGCAGGTGAAAGAACGAGCATCTTTGCATGATCAGTCTCCTTTTTGAGGTGCCTGATCATAATTTAAGCAGACTGATATCACCTCGGAGGCAGTTTTTTAAGATCAATTTGAATCAATGGGTGGGTGTTTTATGCCCGCCGTGAAGATGGCGATGAGGGGAGGTACATGACCTGACATTCATGAAAAAGCCCGGGGTTTACCCGGGCCTGCATGCGGTGTGACAGCGATGAATCGCCGTCACTGAAGCCGGATATCAGCTACTGGCTTCTGCCTGATGCAAGTGTACATCCTGCTGCGGATAGGGAATGGAGATACCCACTTCGTCGAAGCGCAGTTTCACATTCTCATGCATGTCGAAGTACACGCCCCAGTAGTCGGCCGAGTTGACCCAGACGCGGACGGCAAAGTTCACCGAGCTGTCTGCCAGTTCTGAGACCACGATCAGGGGTTCGGGATCCTTCAGAATCCGGCTGTCTGCCTCCACCAGTTTTTTCAGCTCCTCCTTGGCCTTGCGCAGGTCATCGTCGTAGCCGATGCCGAAGACCATGTCCACGCGCCGGGTGGGCTCGGCACTGAAGTTGGTCAGTGCCCCGCCGGTTACCGAGGAATTGGGGATGATCACCCGCTTGTTGTCCGGCGTATTCAGCACCGTGTGAAAGATCTGGATTTCCTTGACCTTGCCGGTTTCGCCCCCTGCGGTAATGACATCCCCGACACGGAACGGCTTGAAGATGAGTATCAGTGCGCCGCTGGCGAAGTTGGCGAGATTGCCCTGCAGGGCCAGACCGATGGCCAGACCTGCCGCACCGATGATGGCGATAAACGAGGTGGTTTCCACACCCACCATGCCCAGTACCGAGATAATCAGCAGGCCCTTGAGGCCGATGCTGACCAGACTGTGAAGGAATTTGGTCAGCGTCGGGTCAAATTTTGAGGAGAGTGCCCGATCCGAGGCGTGCAGCAGCTTGTTGATCAGCCAGAGACCGATGAACAGTGTCAACAGCGCGAGAATCAGTTTGGGGCCATAGGCGATGGCGTAAGAAACCGCCATATCAATGTATTGTTGAAAGTGGATGTCTTCCATTTCCGCTCCTTGTCAGTTCATGTCGTTCTTTGAGGGGGATTGGCAGCATAACATGGGGATAGTCGCGATAAAATGATAAAAGTGCGAAACAGAAGGGGCGCCGAATATTTGACCTGAGTCAGCGCGGAACTGACTGGGGAGTGTTAAAAGTGGAAGGTCTGGACAGAACTTACACTCAGCAACCATCCAAAAGCAATCAGGGAGCGCTATCATGAACCTGCTGGACCTTCCCCGTCAGCTGCTTTTCAGCAAGAATGCCGTTCAAAGAGAAGGCGTGCTCAAGGACATGCCTCTCAACCCTCACACCGCCGACTGGTCACACCTTGATGCCAAGTCGCGTCAGCTCATCAAGAAAACCATTGCCTTCTTCGAGGAGAAGGGCAAGGCAAAGATCAAGGACGATGATCACGAACGCCGCTGGTATGCGGACTTCCTGGAGTTTCAGAAGAAGGAAAAGCTGTTTTACACCTTCCTCACCCCCGAGGGGTACGGCAACAAGGATTGCCGCTGGGACACCTGGCGCAATTGTGCGCTCAATGAGGTGCTGGGCTTTTATGGCCTGGCATACTGGTATACTTGGCAGGTGACCATCCTGGGCCTCGGGCCGATCTGGATGAGCAAGAATGAGGAGGTTAAGAAGAAGACCGCCAAACTGTTGCGCGAGGGCGGCATCTTTGCCTTCGGCCTGTCCGAGAAGGAGCACGGAGCGGATATCTATGCGTCAGACATGGTGCTCACCCCGCAACCGGACGGCACCTTCCGGGCCAATGGCAGCAAGTACTACATCGGTAACGGCAATGAGGCGGCACTGGTCTCTGTGTTCGGCAAGCGGGCGGACACGGATGAGTACGTGTTCTTTGTGGTGGAGTCGAAGCACCCGAACTACGAGCTGGTGAAGAACGTCGTCAACTCGCAGAACTATGTGTCCGAGTTCCGGCTCAACGACTACCCCATTACCGAGGCCGACATTCTGGCGCAGGGCCAGGAAGCCTGGGACATGGCGCTCAATACCGTCAACGTCGGCAAGTTCAACCTGGGCTGGGCGTCCATCGGGATCTGCAGCCATGCCTTCCACGAAGCGATCAACCACGCGTCCCACCGCCGCCTGTTCAACCATTATGTGACGGACTTTGTGCATATCCGTCAACTCTTTACTGAAGCCTATGCCCGGCTGGCGGCCATGAAGCTCTTTGCCCAGCGTGCCATTGATTACATGCGTGTGGCCAATGAGAACGACCGGCGGTATCTGCTGTTCACCCCGATGGTGAAGATGAAAGTCACCACCCAAGGTGAAGACGTGATCAACGCGCTCTGGGATGTGATTGCGGCCAAGGGGTTCGAGAAGGACATGTACTTCGAAATGGCGGCGCGGGATATCCGGGCGTTGCCCAAGCTGGAAGGCACGGTGCACGTGAACATGGCACTGGTACTCAAGTTCATGGGCAACTACTTCTTCAAGCCGAAGAACTATCCGGAGGTGCCGCGTCAGGACGCGCCCGTCAATGACACCTTCCTGTTCCACCAGGGGCCGACCAAGGGACTGGGCAAGACGCGCTTCCATGATTACCGGCCGATCTACGACGCCTTTGATCTGCCGAATGTCAATGTGTTCAAGAAGCAGATCCGCACGCTCAAACTCTTCCTGCTTGCGGGCAAGCCCAATGCCGAGCAGCAGAAGGATTTTGACTTCCTGCTCAAACTGGGCGAGATGTTCGCGCTGGTGGTCTATGGCCAGCTGATTCTGGAAAACGCGAAGATGAGCGGGATCGGCAGCGACCTGATTGAAACCATCTTTGATGTGATGATCCAGGACTTCTCGCGCCATGCGCTGCAGCTGTCCCTCAAGCCCAATGCCACGCTGATCCAGCAGACGCTGTGTCAGCGCATGATTCAGCGTCCGGTACCGGAGCCCGAGCGTGCAAAGCGGGTCTGGGAGGAGCAGATCGCGCCGATTGCCGACACGTATGAAATGAAGCCCTGATCTCAACGAGAGCCAAAAGAAAGGCCGGCAGTTCACGCCGGCCTTTTTGCTGCCTCCGGATCAAACGTAGCGTCGCCGTTTGAAGGAGACGCTTTCCTTGTAGCTTTCCATGCTGCTGACGCGTCGGATATTCGCCCAGGTGCCCTTGTAGTAGGGGATATAGTTGCGGTCTGTCCAGTCTGTGACCACATCGCCGGCGTTACCGTTGAAATAGCCGAACATCATGAAGGTATGGCCTCGTTTCATGTCCGGTTCCAGGTAGGCCATGGCGTAGGTCGAACCATAGTCGTTATAAATTTCAACGACATCGCCAGACTCGATTCCCAGTTCTTTGGCGTCTTCGGGATTGATCTCAATGGGCGCCATCGGGTAGCGCTTCGTTCTGAAGTCTATCCTCTGATCATGATAGGCTGTTTGCCAGATATGGTTGGTACGACCGTTATTGATCCAGAAGCGATACTTCTTGCGCTGCACTTCTACCGGCGCGGGCAGTCCTGTCCAGGGCGCGGGCTTGAAATGAGCCTTGCCATCCGGTGTGCTGAACTTGTAATCGGTATAGAGCATTTCTGTACCGATGAGCTTGCCGTTCTTGTACTCCCTGACTGGCAGTTGCACACCATTGTTACCCATGCCCCGCAGGCGGTCATAGGTGACAAGGTCCCCTGTGGGGCCGCCCTGACTGTCGATCCCTTCAGGCTTGCGGAAGCCGTCATTGAACGCATCTTCCTCGGTTTTCCAGTCGTAGCCCGAGAAGCGTTTCGCCATGTCCGAGTTGCCTTCCGCCTCATACATCGCCTTGAGCGTGTTGGCGATATCGGCTGCGATCAGACAGTCCGGCTTGGCGATGCCCGGAGGATCCATGAACTTTTCTGTCAGGCGCATGCGGCGCTCGCCATTCATGGATGTCAGGTTCATTTCACCAGGCTGAGTCGCTGGGAGCATCATGTGAGAGGCTTGGGCGAACTTGGTCGGGTACAGATCGATGGTTGTGACGAACAGGCCGCCGCGGTTGGTGACAGCGTCAAAGATGGCATTGACCATGTCCTGAACATCGCCGCCGCGCGCGTTGGCCAGCGCCTCCCGGACAATATTGGCCCGGCGGGTAAGTACCTGCCGGTACTGCTGGGCATTGAGCGTGGACTGGAACGCGTTGCACCCCCATACCGTCAACATCTTGCCGTTGCCCTTGATGATTTCCTGATCGATATAAATGGGGCGCTTGCCGGGGTAGGGTGGACGTGCATAGCCTTCCTGGTGGCCGCCAAGACGACAGACTCCCGTACCTCGCCGACCCACGTTGTGTGTGGCGAGTACAAGGTCTACCAGGGCAGACTGAATCCGGTAGTTGTCATTGCCCCAGATGATGCCTTTCTCATAGAGGTGAGCCGTTCTCGAATGGTGGCCGGACTTTTTGGGCTTGTATGCCCACTCCGCCGCCTTTTTCAGTTCTGAAACAGGGACGCCTGTGATTTTGGCACACTCATCCAGGCTCATTCGATTGGCTTTGAGTGCCGCCTCAAATCCCTTGGTGTGCTTCTCAATAAATGCCTTGTCATGCCAGCCCTGGTCAACTACGTAGGTCAGAAGGCCGTTGAACAATGCTGTATCGGTGCCGGGGTTGATCCGCAGATGCAGAATCCGGTCCTTTGCGAGGTTTTCGCAGATAGCGGTCGTCAGCGACCGGCGCGGGTCGATGAAGATGAAACGGCCCGCTTCCACATGCTCGTCCTTGAACCACTTGCGTTTCTTGTCCACGGTTTCGCCGTTGAGGTTGGGCAGTGCGTGGGCAAGAAAGTAGTTGGTCTGGGTTTCGTAGGAGTTGGCTCCCACGAACACGATACAGTCGGACAGTTCACTGTCTTCGTAACTGTTGTTCAGCTCTCCGATTCCCATGTCCCGGGTCGCATGGCATTCGGAGTTGTAGGCAGGTCGGTTGTGAATACGTACCATCTCGGTCTGAATTGACGAGAACATCAGCTTGCCGGTGCCCCACGTGTTCTCGAAGCCCCCTCCAGCGCCGCCATGATCGAAAACATTGAACATGATGGCGTCGGGCCCGAAACTATCCAGCAAACGCTTGGTCACGCCAGCATAAACTTGCATGGCTTCTTCCCAGCTGACGTCAATCCAGTCGTCGCCAGTGTACAGACGCGGGTACTTCAGGCGCTCGCGAGTGGGGCTGTCCGCGTTGTACAGGATGCTGGCCATCTGGCCGCCGCGTGTGGATGTGAGCCCCTTGTTGACCTCGCACTCCTTGTCGGGAACGATCATGACGTGATACTTCTTGCCATTTTCTTCAACGGTATTGACCATGGCCGGGGTCATGGCTCCGGAAAGGGGAGGCTGCTGGGTTCTGAAATCCTTGCCGAGTGCATTCTGGTCCGGCGCTCTACCACCTTCTGTGCCTGCCGGCCATTTGTAGACGTGATAGCCGCACCCCACAATGCAGAAGTGGCAGGTCATGTTGGTTTTCCTGGCGTCAGCCGGGGGCAGCGGGATACGGTCCTGTTCGTTGTGTGACATGAATGAGCCCCTCCTCAGATGATGTTGGCCTGACGGCCATAGATCAGACCTTCCACGCCTGTCGCGGTCAGCGTGTCTGTTTTCTCGTCGTAGGACAGACGGATTCGCGGAAGATTTTCGGTGGCCTGGCCAGTAACCATCTGGCCGGTTTTTTCGCTGTCAAACACACTGAAATGGCAAGGGCATTTGAAGTTTCTGGATTCCGAGTCGTAGCTCACCGGGCAGCCCATGTGCGTGCACAGGGTACTGTATGCCACGATATCACCATTGGGGCCTGCGCCACCGGGTACCGGCGCTCCCATGCGAATGACCACACAGGGTGACATTTCATCCGGATAGGTAAAGGAGACCGCCTGGTTTTCCGGCAGGTCGCCAGCCTTTCCGATGGTGACTTTGGGGTAGGGAAGTGTGGTAGCGCCGGGGTTGCGCTGTTTGCTCTCGGCCCAGCTTTGTTTGACAGGGACCACCGTGGCCACGCCGGCGACGGCCCCTGCACCGCCGAGCTTGATAAAATTTCGACGACTTAGATTGCTCATCTCTGAACTCCAGTTTGGCTATTGTTCTTGTTGCACCCGTTCCCGGTCGGTATCTGGGAGGGGGGGTGTTGTATAAGATGGAGCTGGGGATTGATGCATGTCAAACGGAAAATAAAAAACTAGCCTAAAGTCGTAGACGAAATGAGTTTTTAATTCATATTTATCATAAAGCTGATCAAAGTGTATGCAATCAGGCTATTAGCGGCAGGCTACGAGCCGGAGCGCACGAAGCGGGGCTGGGAGGAGCAGATTGCGCCGATTACCGACACGTATGAAATGAAACCCTGAAACGAAAAAAGGGAGGCCGTTTCAGGCCTCCCGAAAGGGGAGTGTGCTCTGATCACACCAGGTCGGCCAGCATGGCCTCTTCGTAGTCCTTGACCGGCTCACCCTTCTTCACGCGGGTGATGTAGTCCGGGTTGGCAATGAAGGGCCGGCCGATGGCGACCAGGTCAAAGCGACCAGCCTCAATGGCCTCTGCTGCACTTTCCGCCGTATAGCCGCCTACACCCACGAGTGTGCCTTTATAGTGCTTGCGCAGGTAATCCGATGCGCGGCCGTCCAGGTAGTCAAAGGTCATGCTGTCATCAAAAATGCCCAGATGCAGGTAGGCCAGGTTGCGTGCTTCGATCTCCGGCAACAGGGCATCGAACACCGCCCGGTCGCGCGCATCGCCTTCCAGATTGAAATAGGCCCCCGGCGACAGGCGAATGCCCGTGCGGTCTGCGCCGACGCGCTGGACAATGGCATCCACGACCTCAAGTACCACGCGCCCCATATTCTCCGGCGAACCACCGTAGCGATCCTCGCGCTGGTTGGTGCTGTGGTGCAGGAACTGATCCAGCAGATAGCCGTTGGCCGCATGAATTTCCACTCCGTCAAATCCGGCTTCGGCGACGGCGTTGGCGGCCGCCTGGGCGTAATCCTGCACCAGTTGGGCGATTTCATCTTCGGTCAGGGCATGGGGCGTTTCATAGGTCAGCTCCCGCATGCGAGGCACCGTCCCCTCTGCGGCAATGGCCGAAGGGGCCACGGGCTGTGTGCCGGTGAAGTGGCTGTGCGCGATGCGTCCGCAATGCCAGAGTTGCAGAAAGATCTTGCCGCCCGCCTGATGTACCCGATTCACCACACGGCTCCAGCCCTCGATCTGTTCCGGCGTGAAGATGCCGGGCGTGTTGGGATAGCCCTGGGCATCGTTGCGGATGATGGTCGCTTCAGTGATGATCAGACCCGCGTCGGCGCGGCGGGCATAGTAGGCTTCCATGGCATCGGTGGGCACCAGGCCGGGGCCGGCCATGCAGCGCGTCAGCGGAGCCATGAGGATGCGGTTGTTCAGCGTCAGGGTGTCGTTCAGTTTGTAGGGTTCGAACAGGATGTGTGTGGACATATCGATCTCCGTCACGTGCTCATGGATGTCGCTTCCGGGACACCCGATAAGTGTGCATGTCAGGTGGATGTATTTGAATGTTTGATCAAGATAAAGCAATTTGAATGACTGTTCAATAAAATTTTTGAATGGGCATTCATAAAAGCGCTACAATACGGGGCATGAAGCCGTTCAGAGTGCCTGAAGACCATGCGTAAAGCGGAATTTGATCGCGCCGAGGTGTTGCGCAAGGCGATGCTCGCCTTTCAGAAGAAGGGCTATGCCCGCACCTCCATGAAGGATCTGGTGGCCGCAACCGGGTTGCATCCGGGGTCACTGTATTGTGCTTTTGAGAACAAGCGTGGCATCCTGCTGGCAGCCGTGGAGCAGTACCAGGCGGATCGGGCGGCCCAGTTTGAGGCCTGTATACAAGGCAGAGACCCGCTGGGCGGGCTGCGTGCGTACCTGGATTCGGTGGTCAGCGAGTGTGCCTGTTGCGATCCGAACGGTGCCTGCCTGGTGGCCAAGGCGATCAATGAGCTGGCGGAGCAGGACGAGGAGGTGCAGGCCAGGTTGTCGGACATCATGACCGACCTCGAAGTTGCCGTTCATGACCTGTTTGTCCGGGCCTGTGAAGCCAGCCCCGAGCCGGTGGAGCCGGATGCCCGCCTCAGAGCACGCTTTTTCATGATGGGCATTTACGGGCTGCGCACCTATGGGCACACCCATCCGGGCCGTGATGTGCTGCAGGCGCTGGCAGATGAGCTGTTTCGTGCCGTGACCCGGGGGCTGTCAGGCACGGAAGGCCTCACCTGAAAGCTGGAATTGAAACCGGGGCGCAAGGCCCCGGCGGAAGGTCTATGCGGCATCCACGCCGTTGTCACAATCCATGGACAACAACTGCATGGGATCATCCACATGCAGCGGTTGCATCCGCAACCAGCGGCAGAGCCGCCAACGTCTCACGTTCATGACGTCCTCCTTGCCGGAGTTCTCCGGCGCAAAGGCCTGTTGTTTGACGTTGTTGGCCGATGACCCGTTTTCACCCTCCGACTTCATTGAGCGCTATTTTTCTAGAGCCTGAAACCTATTACCGGCTGCCCGCATTTTCACCGGGCGATGGCGGTGCCTTTCTGAGACTGACCGGAAATGATTGGGTTGCTGCCCCGGCATACACACTCACATGCGGGAAGGGAATCTCGATCCCCTCTGCGTCAAAGCGGGCCTTGATCTGTTCGAGCAATTCGCTTTTCACGTCCATGAACACTTCCTTGCGAACAAATACTGACAGCTGAAGATCCACGGATGAGGCGCCGAAGGCCATCACCCAGATTTTGGGTTCTGGCTGCTCCAGGCAGAGCGGATGTGAATCGGCAATATCGGCCAGGATTGCTTTTACCCGGTTGAGATCCTCCTTGTAGGCCACACCCACGGGAAGGTCGATGCGGCGTATGGGGTGCCGGGTCACGTTCAGCACCACACTCTTGATCAGTGTTTCGTTCGGGACCCGAATGGCCGTGTTGTCCGGCATGCGCAGGGTCACGGATAGCCAGTCGATGGCGATGACTTCCCCCCGGCGGCCTTCCACTTCGATCACATCGCCCAGACCGAACGGTTTCTCGGCCACCAGAAAGAGCCCGCTGATCAGGTTGGAGGTTGAGGTTTGTGCGGCGAAGCCGATGGCTACCGTAAAAACACCCGCTGCACCGAGCAGAACGCTCAGTCTGAAGCCCAGCTCGCGGAAGGCGGAGACCACAAAGAGCAGCAGGACCAGCCAGGCAAACACACGCGCCCAGGTGCGTGCCCGGGCTGCCGGCAATTTGGATTCAAGCAATTTCGATAGTGCGTTGCGCGTCAGGCGCGACAGGATCAGGCCGGAGACGAGCAGAACCCCTGCCTTGAGCCAGAGCTCCAGAGGAAGGGTGGCCAGTGTGTCGAGAAAGGATGTTGCCTTCGGATCCATGAGTGCTCCTACTGGAACCAGCGCGAGAGTGTACGTTTGATCAGGCGGACCGGATCCTGCTGGCGCGGAGCGGAGACCTGGCGCATCTGCCCGAGTTGACTGTCCGGGCGGGGCAAGAGCTTCAGCTCCGCTTCACTGCTGTCCGCTTCCAGTCGCACGGCCACGTCATTGGTGCACAGGTATCCGCGATCATCTTCAAACAGGCTCAGCATTGGTACCGGCAGATTGATCCGGTCAATTGACTGTGTGCGTCCGCTGCGATTTTCGACATGCAGGCAGGTAAGCACCCGGCTGTGGGCTCTTGATATCGCCCCCAGGTACAGGCGGGCATGGGTCTTGACGGCATAGCACAGCTCACCCTCCCGGGGCGAGGGGCCAAACCAGGTTTCGCTTTCCTTGCGCACGGGCACTTCATGGGTGGCCGGCTTTCCGCTACCGGGTAGCGCCAGTTCGAGCCACAGGGAAGTGGAACAGAAGATGGTGACGCGGGTGTCTGGTGCGATGGAAACCGGTGAGAAGGGACGTACCACGACCGGCATGGCGGCGAGCCTGGGTATGATCTGCAGGGGCGAGCGGCTTTCACCCACGGCGTACCGGAACGCCGGGGATGTGGTGGGCACGCAATAGTCCAGGGCGCACTCTGGGGATTTCAGATCGTCATTCTCAAATGTCTGACTGACCTGCCATTCATGCAGCAGCCGGCTGACGTGCAGGCGGAGGGTGCCCAGGCTGATGTGCAGCGTCTGCCCTTCGGCCAGGTGGGTCCATTCCTGAAAAATGCGCAAGGTCGCTGGCTCCTTGTTGTGACGCCCTGTAGTCTGGCAGGCTGGCCTTTTTCGTGCAAGCGGCATGACTTTCCGGCAAGACGCGGCCGGGCGCACACCAAAGGTCATGGGTTCCCGCGCCGCTTCATGTTACCCTGTGCCGGCGAGCGCCCGGCATGTGGCGCTTTCTGTTGAAACCAGCAAGGACTTTGCATGAACAAGAGTATTGTTGCCGCCGGCGTGGCGGCTGTGGCAGTTGTAGCGCTGCCGTTTGGGCTGGCCTGGAAGGCCGAGGAACAACTGCGGCTGGAAGTTGCATCCGCGAACGACTGGATGCAGAGCCAGGATGTGCCGGTCAGGATTGTCCTGAAAGATTACCAGCGTGGATATGTCAGCTCGACCGGTGTGTACCGGCTGGAAATCATGAACCCGAAAACCGGTGCGCCCGAGGGGTGTGTGGATTTCTCCAGCGATCTCTCGCATTCCCCGTTGCAGCTGCTCAAGGGCTTCTGGGTGGAAGCGCGCAGCACCCTGGTCGCCGACACGGCGCAATCCGACTGTGCCTTTGCGCAGATGATTCAGGGTGATGAAGAAGCCCGCAAGCTCTACGAGCAGTTCGGTGAAGAAGGCCCGTTGGAAATACGCTCCAGCATTGGCGTCAGCGGGCGGCTGCACGATGTGGTGAACATGCAGGCGTTCAAGCTGGTTCAGCCCGCGCCGGATGGTCAGGGTGAGGTGAGCATTCAGGTGCGCCCGGCCACTCTGGATATCGCGACCGACATGCAGTACAGCTTCAATCAGTCCTCCGGTGAGTGGGGCGGCATCGAGGTGACGGCCCAGGGCGCGAAGGTGGTCTTTGACGGGTTCACGCTGGATATTGATCAGCGCCGTGCTGGGGATGCCTTGCAGGTGGGTGAAGGCAAGGCGGTCATTCGTCAGCTGAAGGCCGAGAATCTGCCGGATGCCAAGGTACGCAGCTTCTCCATCGCAGGGATGGAAACTTCGGGCATGACCGACGTGAAAAGCGGTGAACTGGTGTCTTCGAGCGACATCCGGATTCAGGATGTGCGGGTCAATGACCTGTCATTCGGCGACTGGCGCACGCGGATTTCTGTCGGCGGCATTGATGCGCTTCAGGCCGACAAGCTGGCGGTGGCACTGGATGACCTGAATGCCGAAGGCATGCCCATCATGATGGAAACAGAGGCCGGCCAGAAGGAGTTCGAGCAGCTGGTGAAGTCCGTGCTCAAGCAGGCGGAGCTGAAGATTGAACCCGTGGAGGTCAATCTCGGCGGGGAGACAGCCCAGATTCAGGCCACGGGCCACACCGTCAATCTGGATCAGGCCGACTTTCAGATGCTGGTTGTCATGCCGGCGCTGGCATTGAGCCTGATCGAGGGAGATGCCGAGTTGACCTTTGGCCCGGCCTTTGTCGAGAAGGTCGCCGCGCTGGCGACGGATGTGCAGGGTATGCAGCGTGGCCTCTCGGCCGAGCGTATCGCCCAGGCGAAGCCGCAGCAGATCGCCCAGGCCATGCAGATGCTCGAACAGTACACCCAAATGGGCATGCTCAACTACGACGCATCCAGCAAGCGTTACAGCATCAAGGCCGCCTACAAGGACGGTGTGCCGTCCATCAATGGGCAGCCGCTGAAATAGCCCTTCTGTTTCAGCTGTTCGACTTGCGGGCCTTTTCGCCATAGGCGATCAGGCCCGGACCGATCCGCGGGCGCATGGCGCGCGGATCAATCACTTCCCCGCATTCCGAGCAGCACAGCGTCGGATGGGTCAGGTGGCCGCAGGTCGT